>JACDGQ010000494.1 GCA_013821615.1 Planctomycetota bacterium | reverse complement strand
GGGGACGGGAAGGAACCATGCGGCTGCGTCCGGCAACGACGCCAGGTCACGCCACCGCAGCGGTGGCGTGACGTGGTGACGCGTGCCCAGCGTTCAGGCCTGGCGCGCCGCCAGGGCCGGCGCCGCCGGGAAGTCGATGGTGGTCTGGGCGAGGTTGTTGACCGAATTGGTGAGCACGTTCAGGGCGACGTTCAGCACCACCTCGACGATGGCGCCATCGTCGAGACCGGCGCTGCGTGCCGCGGCCACCTCGGCATCGCTGACGTGGCCGCGCTGGGCGTTCACCGCACGGGCCAGGGTCACCGCCGCCGCGGCGTAGGCGTCGCTGGCGGTACCCAGACGGGCGCGCTGGATCTCGTCCGGGGCGAGGCCGGCGCCCTTGCCGAGCAGGGTGTGCGCCGCCAGGCAGTAGTCGCAGCGGTTGTCCTGGGCGACGACCAGGGCGATGCGCTCGCGCACCGCGGCCGGCAGCTTGCCCTTGCCGAGCGCCGCGTTCAGGCCGAGGTAGCCCTCGAGGGCGGCGGGACTGTTGCCCACGACCTGCATGAGATTCGGGACCATGCCAAGCGCGCTCTTCACGGCCGCATAGAGCGGGGTGACGGCCGGGTTGGTGGTGGTGGTGGGGATGGTGGTCAGGCGCATGGGGTCCTCCTGGGACGCGCGGTTATGCCAACCACGTGGCACACGCCGTGCCGAACGGGATGATAATACATAAGAGTCTTTATATGAAATACTTACATAGTAAGTTCTGCGGATGGTTTTACTCTGAAATATCGTATGTTGCATATATTCGTAGATTTTCCTACGATATTTCATGCCCTACGCCGCCGATGTGGCCGCCGATGACGCCTTGCTGCGGCACCTGCTGATCGGCATGGGCCAGGAACTGGAGCTCGACCGCCTGCTGGCGCTGATCGTGCGCGAACTGGCCGCCATCCCGTCGGTCGCCCTGGCGCGCATCTGGCTGATCGCTGCGGGCGACATCTGCCCAAGCTGCCCGCTGGCGGGGGAGTGCCCGGCGCGCGAGCGCTGCCTGCACCTGGTGGCGAGCGCGGGCCGGCCCGCGGACGGCCACGGCGATTGGGGGCGCCTCGACGGCGCCTTCCGGCGCTTCCCGCTGGGGGTGCGCAAGATCGGACGCATCGCGGCGACCAACACCGGTCTCATCGTCGCGGATCTCGCCACGGACGCGCAGTGGATCGCCCGACCGGAGTGGGTGCGCGCCGAGGGCATCATCGGCTTCGGCGGCAAGCCGCTGGCGGCGCGCGGCGAGGTCGTGGGCGTGCTGGGGGTATTTACGCGCGTGCCCTTCGACGCGGGCATGTGCACGCTCACCGAGGTCATCGCCAACCACGCCGCGATCAGCATCGCCAACGCCCGCGCCTTCGCCGAGCTCGACCGCTTGCGCCGCGCCAGCGAGGCGGAGAACGACCTGCTCAAGGCCGACCTCGCGGCCACTGGCGCCTTCGGCGCGATCATCGGCGCGAGCGCGCCGATCCGCGCCGTCACCGAACGCATCGCGCTGATCGCACCGACCCCGGCCAGCGTGCTCATCACCGGCGAGTCGGGCACCGGCAAGGAGCTGGTCGCGCGCGAGCTGCATCGGCGCAGCCGGCGCGCCGCCGGACCGCTGGTGCGGGTCAACTGCGCGGCCATCCCCGACGCGCTGTTCGAGAGCGAGTTCTTCGGGCACGCGCGCGGCGCCTTCACCGGCGCTACCGGCGACCGCCAGGGGCGCTTCGCCGCGGCCGACGGCGGCACGCTGTTCCTCGACGAGGTCGGCGAGATCCCCCTGGCCATGCAGGGCAAGCTGCTACGCGTGCTGCAGGAGGGCACCTACGAGCGCGTCGGCGAGGACCGCACGCGCAGTACCGACGTGCGCGTGATCGCCGCCACCAACCGCGACCTGGGCGAGGCGGTGCGCGCCGGACGCTTTCGCGAGGACCTCTACTACCGTCTCAATGTGGTGCCCGTGCACCTGCCGCCGCTGCGCGAGCGCCGCGCTGACATCGGCGCCATCGCCCGCCACCTGCTGATGCGCCTGGCGCAGCGCTTCGAGCGCACCCCGCCGCGCCTGACCCGCGCCGACCTCGACCTGCTCGAGGCGCAGCCCTGGCCGGGCAACGTGCGCGAACTCGGCAACTGCCTGGAGCGCGCGCTGATCACCGGGCGCGGCGAGCGCCTCGCCCTCGACCTCGCGGCGCTGTCCGCGCCAACACCGCCGCTGGACGCGCCGGCGGACGGGGTGCGCAGCGAGACCGCCATGGTCGCAGCCGAGCGCCGCAATCTGCAGGCCGCCCTGGCGCAGAGCGGCGGCCGGATCTTCGGCGCCGGCGGCGCGGCCGAGCTGATCGGCATCAAGCCGACCACGCTGATCTCGCGCCTGAAGAAGCACGGCATCGCCAGGAAGCAGGACCCGTAGACCGGGATCAGGGCCTGCGGGCCTGCGGCTTCGATTTGTCCTTCGGCGTGCCCTTCGCCTTGCCACTGGCCTTCGGCTTGTCCCTGCCCGCAGCCTTCTTTTCATGCTTGGCGCCGGGTACCCCGCTGACGCCGACCATCGCGCCGAAGATCAGCAGCGACGGACCGGCGATCATCAGGGTCAGCGCGAGCAGACGCCAGAACACCACCGCCGCGCGCTGCGTCGGCGAAATGGTCAGCACCAGCGCGGTGACCGCACCGTGCAGACGCGCCTCGAGCTGGCGGTTGAGATCGATGCCGATGACCAGCGCGAAGGCGCCGCCGGCGACCAGCAGCAGGACCAGCAGGGCGCGGACCATCGCGGCGGGCTGGCCTCAGGCGGTGGCGAGGCGCTGGGCGGTCAGCACCAGGAAAACCGGGAACTCCTTGGCGGCGCGGTCCTCGGCGCCGAAGCGCGGGCCTTTGGTGCCGCGGCGGTGGCTGCACAGCTCTTCGCAGGCGATGACGCCGAGCCCGGCCTGGCCGCAGGCGTTGAGGTAGGCCTGCAGCGGACGGTGGAAGCTGGTCGTGCGGCTGGCGTCGAAGGGCTTGCCGGGATGGGTGCGGATGGGCAGCGCCATCGGCGAGAGATAACCGTCGAGGCGGCGGTACTGGATGCCGTTGTCCTCGTCGAAGCCCCACGAGGTGCGGCGCGGGATGCGGAACGCGGGATGGGTCATGACCATGACCGCGCGCCCGCCGGGTTTCAGCAGGGCCGCGACGCCGTCGAGCACCGGCTGGATGGGATCGAGGTCCTGCAGCGCCATGACCAGCGCGGCGTGATCGAAGCGCGGGCCCTTGACGGTCGCGGCGAGGTCACGCGCGTCGCCGAGCAGGTAGGTCTCCTGCGCCTGGGCGCGGCTGGTCGCGGCCGCGACCAGCGTCGGACTGGCGTCGACGCCGACGGTGAAGAC
>JACDGQ010000493.1 GCA_013821615.1 Planctomycetota bacterium | reverse complement strand
CCACCGCGCTGCGCCGCTGCGAGCTGCTCCACCAGCTCGCGGCGCGCGCCGGCCTGCTCGCCGAGGCCATGGACTTCGCCTGCCTCTACGACCGCAAGCGCCGCCTGCTCGCCATCGGCATGCAGGTCGAGGGCGAGCGCGTCGACCGCAACTGCTACGACCTGCTCGCCTCCGAGGCGCGCCTGACCAGCTACTGGGCGGTGGCGCGCGGCCAGGTGCCGCTCGCGCACTGGTTCGCGCTCGGCCGGCCGTTGGTCGCCAGCGACGGTCAGCCCGCGCTGATGTCGTGGTCGGGCTCGATGTTCGAGTACCTGATGCCCGACCTGCTGATGCCGGTGTTCCCCGACACCCTGCTCGAGCGCAGCAACCGCGCGGTGGTCGCGCGCCAGATCAGCTATGGGCGCGGCCGCGGGGTGCCGTGGGGCATCTCGGAATCGGGCTACCACCTCACCGACGCCGCCCAGGTGTGGCAGTACCGAGGTTTCGGCGTGCCCGGACTCGGCCTCAAGCGCGGGCTCGCCCAGGACCTGGTCATCGCACCCTACGCCAGCGCCATGGCGCTGCTGGTCGACGCGCCGGCCGCGGTCGCCAACCTGCGCCGCCTGCAGCGCGCGGGCTTCACCGGCCGCTACGGCTTCTACGAGGCCATCGACTACACCCCGGCGCGTCTGGCGCCGGGCACCAGCCACGGCGTGGTGCGCTCGTGGATGGTCCACCACCAGGGCATGGCGCTGCTCGCCATGCTGCACGTGCTCGCGGATGGCCCGATGCGCCGGCGCTTCTCCGCCGATCCCGCGCTCAAAGCGGTCGCGCTGCTGCTGCAGGAACGCGCGCCGCTGATGGCGGGCGACGCCGAGCTGCCCGACGATGAGCCGGCCGCGCTCCACGGCGAGCCCGACCAGGCGCCCGCGGTCCGCGTGATCAGCAACCCGAACAGCCCGCAGCCCGAGGCCACGCTGCTCTCCAACGGCCGCTACCACGTCATGGTCACCGCCGCCGGCGGCGGCGCGAGCCGTTGGCAGGACTTCGCGGTCAACCGCTGGCGCGAGGACGCGGTGCGCGAGTCCGACGGCCTGTTCTGCTACCTGCACGACGTCCAGCGCGGCCACACCTGGTCGAACACCTACCAGCCGACACTGCGCCCGAGCCGCTCCTACGAGGCGGTGTTCACCCCGGCGCGCGCGGAGTTCCGCCGCCGCGACCACGATGTCGAGACCATCACCGAGATCGCGGTCTCACCCGAGGACGACGTCGAGCTGCGCCGCGTCACCCTCATCAACCGCTCGGGGTCGCGCCGCATCATCGAGCTGACCAGCTGCGCCGAGGTCGTCGCCGGCTCCGCCGCCGCCGACGCCGCGCACGCGGCATTCTCAGGACTGTTCGTGCAGACCTCGGTGGACGTGGTGCGCGAGGCGCTGCTCTGCCGGCGCCGGCCGCGCCGCGCCGGCGAAACCATGCCGGTGCTCGTGCACCTGATGGCGGTGCACGGCGGCCAGGCCGGGCCGCCCAGCTACGAGACCGACCGCATGCGTTTCATCGGGCGCGAGCGCAACCTCGCCGCGCCCGCCGCGCTCGACCAGGCCGGGCCGCTCTCCGGCACCACCGGCTGCGTGCTCGATCCCATCGCCGCGATCCGCCGCCGCGTCGAGCTCGGCCCGGGCGAGAGCGTGGTTGTCGATCTGGTGTGGGGCATGGCTGGCGACCTCGCGGGGGCCGAGGCCATCGCCGAGCGCTACCGCGACCGCCACCTCGCCCAGCGCGTCTTCAGCCTGGCGTGGAGCCAGGGTCGCCTGCTGCTGCACCAGCTCGGCCTCAGCGAGGCCCAAGCCCAGGCCGCGGCGCGCCTGGCCGGCGCCCTGGTCATGGCCACCGCCTTCCGCCGCGCGCCTGCCGGCGTGGTCGCGCTCGGGCGCCGCTCGCAGCCCGGATTGTGGGCGCACGGCATCTCTGGCGACCTGCCGATCACGCTGCTGCGCATCAGCGACGCCGCGCGCCTTGACCTGGTGCGCGAGGTGCTCGCCGCGCACTCGTGGTGGCGCGCCATGGGCCTGCAGGTCGATCTGGTGATCTGGAACGAGGACGTCTCGGGCTACCGCGCCACGCTCCACGACCAGCTCATGGGCCTGGTCGCCGCCGGTCCCGCGGCCGGCCTGGTCGACCGCCCGGGTGGCGTCTTCGTGCGCCGCAGCGAACTGATGCCCGATGAGGACCGCGTACTGCTGCAGGCTGCAGCGCGGCTGGTGATCACCGACACCGCCGGCTCGCTGCAGGCCGTGGCCGAGCGCCGGCCGCGCCCGGAGCGCCCGGTCGACCGCCTCGAGCCCGCGCGCGTCGCGCTGCGCCCGGAACCGTCCGCGCCGGTCCCCGCGCCGACGGATCTCACCTTCGCCAACGGCCTGGGCGGCTTCCTGCCCGGCGGCGAGGAATATGCCATCGTCCTCGAACCCGGGCGCACCACGCCGCTGCCGTGGGTCAACGTGCTCGCCAACCCGCGCTTCGGCGCGGTGGTCTCGGCGAGCGGCGCGGGCTACACCTGGGCCGAGAACAGCCACGAGTTCCGCCTCACCCCGTGGCACGGCGACGCCACCACCGACGCCTCCGGCGAGGCCGTCTACCTGCGCGACGAGGACAGCGGCCGCTACTGGTCGCCGTGCCCGTGGCCGGCGCGCGCGCCGGCGCGCTACGTGGTGCGCCACGGCTTCGGCGTCAGCCGCTTCGCCACCGCCTACGACGGCCTCGAGAGCGAGCTGACCACCTTCGTCGCGGTCGAGGCGCCAGTGCGCTTCCTGGTGCTGCGCATCGCCAACCGCTCGAACCGGGTGCGGCGCCTGGCGCTGACCGCCTGCTGCGAGCTGGCGCTGGGCGAGCTGCGCCAGCGCGGCGCGATGCACGTGATCAGCGCGGTCGACCGCGCCAGCGGCACGCTCACCGCGCACAACCCCTACAGCGCCGACTTCGCCGGGCGCGTGGCCTTCCTCGACGCCAGCGTGCGCCTGCGCACCGTCACCGCCGACCGCGGCGAGTTCCTCGGCCGCAACGGCCAGTGGAGCAGCCCCGACGCCCTGGCGCGCACCAAGCTCGGCGGACGCGTCGGCGCCTGCCTCGACCCGTGCCTGGCGATCCAGGTGCCCTGCGAACTCGCGCCGGGACAGGAACGCGAGGTGGTGTTCGTGCTGGGCTGCGGCGCCGACGCCACGGAGGCGCGCACCCTGGCGACGCGCTGGCGCGATCCCGACGCGGCCCGCGCCGAACTCGCGGCGGTGGGCGCGCACTGGCGCCGGCTGCTCGGCGGCGTGCGCATCGCCAGCCGCGACCCGGCCCTCGACCTGCTCGCCAACGGCTGGCTGCTCTACCAGGTGCTGGCCAGCCGGCTGTGGGGACGCAGC
>JACDGQ010000492.1 GCA_013821615.1 Planctomycetota bacterium | reverse complement strand
GGCCGGCGTCATGGTGGGTGTCGATGAGCAGCGCGCCTGCGCCCGCGCCTGCGCCCACCAGGATCAGGACCAGCGCCGCCACCAGCCAGCGGCGCGGGGCTGGCCGCCGGCGCGCGCGCTGGCCGGTCAGCGACCGTGTCGAGTCCACCACCCGGCGCACGCGCGCCGCCGCGAACGAACCGGGAATCAGTCGCGCCCGGCGCAGCACGTTCTCGGACAGGTCGGGACGCAGCAGCCCGGTGAGGGCGAGGTGCAGGCGCACCTGATCGGAGAAGACCGCTGCGTTGTCGGGGTCGCTCTGCACCCACGTGATCAGGCGTCGGCGCGCAGCGTCGCCGAGGGTGCCCTCAACGTAGGCGGCGACCAGCGCAGCGATCGGCTCGCTGACGTCATCGACATCCCAGGGGTCACTCACGCGGCACCGCCCTGGCGGATGCACACCAGCAGGGTCTTGCGGATGCGGAACAACGTCACCGCCACCCAGCTCGCCGAACGCTCGAGCAGGCGCGCGATGTCGTTCACCGCGCGGTCCTCGTAATAGCGCTCGCGGATCAGGCGGCGGGCCTCGGGGGCGAGCTCTTCCAGGCAGGCCTGCAGGCGCGCCACGCGCTCCTCGGTGCCATCATCGGGCTGTTCGAGATCGCGCGATCCGGCCTGGGCCAGGAGTTGCTCAAGGACCTCGCCGTCGACGGAGCACTGGCGCGAGCGCTCGCGCAAATCCTTGAGCAGCTTGTGCCGGGCAATGCCCTTCAGCCAGGCGCGCAGGGTGCCGCGCGGCTGGTAGTTGGCGATGCTCTGAAAGCACGTGACGTAGGTCGCCTGCACCACCTCATCGACCATCGAAAGGCTTGTTGCATAAATAGTTGCGAAGATGCGCAGGTCCCGTTCTGTAGCCTCGACCAGGGCCATGAAGGCGTCGTGGTCACCACTCTGGATGCGCCGCGCCAGTCCGTCGAGCAGGGCAGCGTCGCCGCCCTCGGGCAGGTCCTGGTCGGCGTTGGGTGGGGGCACGGGGCGATCCTCTCACGGGGCAGCGCCGCGGACGGGGTGTCCGGGGCGCTGGCGGTGCGGGGAGTATTCCTCGGGGCGAGGGGGGTATTACCAACTATTTGGGGGAGGGCGTACGGAGCGCTGAGGCCCGAGCCGCGATCTGAGCACCCAGGCGCGCGCAGCTCCAGACCGCTGGGGCGGTCAGCGGTCGCCGCCCTGCCGGGGCAGGCGGAGGCTCATGGTGACGATGGCTCCGACGATCAGGAAGCCGGCGGCGATCTGGAACCAGATCGTCGGCGTGAAGCTGCCCTTGAGGAAGGTGCCCAGGAAGCCGCCGAGGTTGCCGACCGAGTTGATGACCGCGATGCCGGCGGCGGAGGCGGGGCCGGCGAGGAAGGTGGCGGGCAACGCCCAGAAGGGGCCGAGCGCGCAATAGACCGCGGCGACGCCGATGGAGGCGCAAATGATGAATGGCACCGGCTGGGTCATGCAGAAGGTGGCGGACAGGAAGGCCGCCGCGCCGACCAGGTAGGGGATGGCGACGTGCGCGCGCGGGCTGCGCGTGCGATCGCTGTTCCAACCGACCACGATCATCGCCACGGTCGCCGCGGAGTAGGGGATCGCGGTCAGCCAGATGGCGGTGATCTGGTCGAAATTCCCGCTGTTCTGGATGAGGCTGGTGATCGAGAAGGTGGTGCCGTAGTTGGCCAGGCAGTCGGCGAGGTAGACGGCCATCAGCAGGTAAACACGGGGTTCGGTGAAGGCCGCGCGCAAGTCGCTGCGCCCGACGGCGGCGACGCGCGCCCGATCGGCGGTCAGCTCGGCATCGAGCCACGCCGCCTCGTCCCGATTCAACCAGCTCGCCTCGCTGGGGCGGTTGACCATGGCCTTGAGCACCACCACGGTGAGCAGGATCGATGGCAGCGCCTCGATCAGGAAGAGCCACTGCCAGCCGTGCAGGCCGGCCACGCCATCGAGCTTCATCAGCTGGCTGGACAGCGATGAGCCCACGACCTGGGCGACCGCGATCGCGGTCATGAAGCGTCCGACCATCTGCGCGCGCATGGTCGATGGGAACCAGTAGGACAGATAGAGGAGCATGCCCGGAAAGAAGCCCGCCTCGGCGAAACCGAGCAGGAAGCGCAGGCAGTAGAAGGAGTTCTTATCGGTCGCGAAGGCCATCGCGCCGGAGATCAGCCCCCAGGTGACCATGATGCAGGCGATCCAGCGACGCGGGCCCATGCGGACCAGGATCATGTTGCTGGGCACCTGCGAGAGCAGGTAGCCGACGAAGAACAGGCCCGCGCCGAAGCCGTACTGCGACTTGTCGAGGCCGAGATCCTTGCTGAACGGGATCTCCGCGTGATTGAGGTTCACGCGGTCGAGGAACGAGGCGATGTAGAGGATGAACAGCAGCGGGATGAGGCGCCACACGGCCTTCCGGTAGACCGCGGCCGGGACCACGCCTGGCGGTATCGGAACGGGCATCGCCACCGCGGGCGCGCCATCGGCCCCCGGCACGCTCATATCCGCGGCCTGACGACGATCTCGTCGATGACCGCGCGCTCGGGCAGGTCGACCGCGAGCATCACGCAGGCGGCGACGTCGTCGGCGGTGAGCATGTTGGCGCGCGCCTCGGGCGGGGGCATGTTCGGGCGCTTGAGCAGGATGGGCGTGTCGATGTCGCCGGGGTAGACCGCGCAGGCGCGGATGCCGTTGGCGTTCTCCTCGGCGTTGATCGCCTGGGTCAGGCCGCCCTGACCGAACTTCGAGACCACGTAGCCCACGCCCGAAAGCGCGCTGGCCTTCTTGCCGGCGATCGACACCACGGTGACGATCAGGCCGCGGCGGCGGTTGCGCATGCCGGGCAGCACCGCGCGCGCCGCGTAGAAGCTGCCGTGCAGGTTGGCGTCTACCAGCTCGTGGTACTTCTCGAGGCTGACCGCCGCGATGCTGCGCTGCGGGGTGTTGGTGCCCGCCGCGCAGACCAGCACGTCGATCCGCCCCCACTGCGCGCTCACCGCCGCGACCGCGCGTTCGACCTGGTCGTTGCGGCCGACGTCGACGACGTGCGCGACCACGCGCCCGCCCGCCGCGCACAGCGCCGCGGTCTCATCCAGCGTCGCCTGCGTGCGCCCCAGGATGGCGACCTTCCAGCCGCGCTTGGCCAGGGCGATGGCGGTGGCCCGGCCCACGCCGGTGCCGGCTCCGGTGACGATGGCGATCTGGTCTTCGGACATGCGGAGTTCCTCTGGCGGCGAGTCGTGAGACGCGTGATGGGCAAGAACATGTCAACGGCGTGCGAAGTGGCGCGTTGCGAGAAGCGAGAAGCGAGAAGCGAGAAGCGAGAAGCGAGAAGCGAGAAGCGAGAAGCGAGAAGCGAGAAGCGAGAAGCGAGA
>JACDGQ010000491.1 GCA_013821615.1 Planctomycetota bacterium | reverse complement strand
GTCGAGATATAACGCACCAGCGCTGGGATGTCGCTGGCGGCGACCACCGGGGCGCTGCGGCCGAGCGGCAGCAGGCTGTCGAGCTCGCCCAGCACCACCGCCATCGGGCGCGGCTGCAGCGCCTCATCGCGGCGCGCCACCTCGGCGGTCGCGACCACCGTGTGGCGCCCGCCCTCGCGGCGCAGCGCGACGGCGCGCACCGTGTGGTTGCCGACGTCCAGACCGATGACCGTGCGCGCCATCAGCGCCGGCGATCCCTGCGCCAGACGGGACCCGCATCGACCGGCTTCTCGGCCTCGGGATCGGGCTTGGCCGCTTCAGCGGCGCTGTTCTTCTCGGCCTTCTCGAGCTGGCTCGGCAGCAGCACGCGCGCGGTGTCGCGCAGGCGCTGGATCTCCTCGCCCTCCTTCTGGCCCTGGGGGTTCACGATGTGCGCGGTGACGAAGATCATCAGGTTGCGGCGCGTGGTCGACTTGCTCTCGTGGCGGAACAGCCGGCCGAGCACCGGGATGTCGGACAGGCCCGGAACGCCGCGCACGGTCGAGGAGTCCTTCTCGCGCGCCAGCCCGCCGAGCACCACCGTGCCGCCGTTGCGGATGTGCAGCGCGGTGACCAGGCGGCGGGTGTCGAACTGCGGCGGGCGCTCGACCTGATTCTGGACCACGCCGCCGGTGCCGGACGCGTTGTTGAAGGCGATAGCCTGCGGCGCCTGGGTCAGCTCGCGCACGGTCGGCGAGATGCTGAGCGTGACGATGTCGCTGTTGCGCGCCACCGACGGGCGGAACTGCAGGTGGATGCCCTCGAAGTCCTTGGTGAACTGCGGCACCAGCTGGCCGCTGTTCTGGATAATGTTATTGTTGTTGTTCGGGAAGTTGTTGTTGCCGTTCTGCGCCACATTCTGGTTGTAGCCGACGTTCTCGTAGCCCGAGATGTACGAGATGTCCTGGCGCACCTCGATGATGCCGACCGCGTTGTTGAGGGTCAGGATCTTCGGTTCGGACAGCGTGTCGGTCTTGCCTTTGCTCTGCAGTGCGGCCAGGGTCGCCTTGAACTTGAAGTAGTCGCTGGGCGCGACCAGCACCTGGGCGAGGAAGCCACCGCCCGCGCCCGCGGCGGCGGCGCCGTTGTTGATCACCGCACCCGCGTCGGTGAGCGGATTGGGCGGATTGAACGCCGTCGTCGGCGCGCTGATGATGCCGGTGCCGGCGGTGTTCGACGCGCCGCCGGCCCAGTCGATGCCGAGCTCTTTCTGCGCGTCGTCGCTGACCTCGATGAAGCGCGCTTCGATCAGCACCTGGACGTTGTTGTAGTCGAGGGCGTAGAGCAGGCGCTCGACCTCGTCGATCGCCGAGGGCGTGGCGCGCACGTAGATGGTGTTGGACTTGCGGTCGAGGTAGATCTTGCCGTCCGCCGGCCAGCCCACCACCAGGTCGGGGACCTTGTCGAGGAAACGTTCGAGATCGGAGGTCTGCGGGGCGCCGCCGCCCTGGCCCTGCTGCTGCTGTTGCTGCTGCTGCGCGAAGAGGTTCGCCGCACCGCCGCCCTGGCCCTGCGGACCATAGCCGCCCGCACCGCCGCCCCCGCCACCACCGCCACCACCACCGCCCGCGGTCATATCCTCGAGCTTGGGATCGGTGACCACGTCGGTCAGGCCGGACTGCACGCGGATGATGCGCGTGACCAGCACGTCGCTGGTCGCGTTCGAGATGAACACCGTGCCCGCCGCGTAGTTGTAGCGGATGTTGACCAGCTTGGAGATGGTCGCGAGCGCGGTCTCGACGGTCTCGTTGACGAGGTGGATGGTCAGGGTCTCGGTGCCGAGCGCGGAGTCGAGGATGACGTAGTTGACGCCGGCCACCGCGAACAGCGGCTGCAGCACCTCGCGCACCGTCGCCGGCTTGGTGCCGCCGGTGCCGTCGAAGATCAGGTCGAGGCGGGTCTGCAGCTTCTTGCGCAGCGCCTCGCGCTCGATGGTGGCGAGGTCCTCGTCGAAGACGAAAACCTGACGACGGGCCTTGGGCAGCTCGCCGGGCATGCGCTGATCGTCGATGACGTCGTTGATGGCGTCGTCGTGGCGCGTGCGCTTGTCTTTGATCAGCTCGGCACGCTCGATCTGGATCATGGTCTTGAGCAGGCGGAACTTGAGCTTGAGCACCGCCGGTTCGTGCGGGTAGTCGCGCAGGATGGCGTTGAGCGTCACCACCGCATCCGGGTAGCGCCGCTCGGCAGCGTAGTACTCGGCGATCTCCATGCGCTTGATCACGGCCTTGTCGCTGCGCGCGCGGGCGTCCTGGTAGTCGACGTCGAGGGCCGGATCGGGATTCTTCGATTCCTCGGCGAGCAGCTCGCGGATCTGCTGCTCCATCTCGGCGACGCGCGCCGAGAGCAGGATCTGGCGGGCGGGGATGTCCTCGGGGTGCTCCTGGACGCGCAGCTCGAGCAGGGCGCGGGCCTCTGCGGGATGGCCGGCGGCGATCAGCACGTTGGCGCGCAGGACCTCGTCGGTCGCGCCGGGAGGGGCGGGGATCAGCACCGTCGGGCCGATGATCGGATCCGGGTGGATGGCCGGTGCGACCGGTGGCGCAGGCTGCGCCGCCGGCGCGGGTGGGTCTCCCTCGGCGCCGCGAACGACGCCCGCCAGGGCGGCGAGCGTGGCCGCCAGGACCAGGGCCATGGGCCGCTGGTGAGTACCCGCATTCAGGAATCGCATGCCACCTCCGCCAGACGCTAAAGCTTGCTGTGCCAACGAGTGAACGTACATCGCGTGGGTCCGCAACGGGATTGTTGCCGGGCTCGTCCCATCAGTATGACGGGAAACCGTTGGAGAAACAAGAGATGGCACATCGCACCGGACTCTGGGCCTGCCAGCAGGCCCGCGGCGGCAAGTTCGTCGACTTCCACGGCTGGGACATGCCCGTCCAATTCCAGGGCATCACCGCCGAGCACCAGGTGGTGCGCAGCCGGGTCGGCGTCTTCGATCTGGGGCACATGGGCCGCCTGCGCGTGAGCGGCGCCAAGGCCCTCGCTTTTCTCAGCCACCGGGTCTGCCGCCGGCTGTCCGACCTCGCCCCGCGCGGGGTGCGCTACGGCCTCATCCTGGCTGAAGACGGCACGGTGGTGGACGACGTCCTGGTCAGCCGCGAGGGGCCCGAGTCCTTCCACGTCGTGGTCAATGCCAGCAACAAGGACGCCATCCTCGCCCTGTGGCAGACCGAACCCGGGGTCGCCATCGCCGACCTGTCCGCCACCGAGGCGATGATCGCGGTGCAGGGCCCGCAGGCCGCGGCGCTGCTCGCCGGACTGGGGCTCGATGGCCGGGCCGAGCGCTACTACAGCTTCCTGGATGCCGTCTGGCAGGCCACGCCGGTGCGCCTCAGCCGTACCGGGTA
>JACDGQ010000490.1 GCA_013821615.1 Planctomycetota bacterium | reverse complement strand
AGTCGCCACGTTGATGATCATCGCTTGCGCAGGGTTTCCGTTGCGCATGATTACCACTCGGTCGTTGCCCACGAATTGTAACGAGTGGATCTCGGTGCCGGGCACCGCGTCGCGGTGCCAGACCTCCTGCTTCTGCGGAGTGATCTCCGCCGCGTAGGCCATGCGCGAGAACAGCACGTTGCCGTTGCTCAGCAGCCAGATGTCGTCGTATTCCCAGCCCTTGCCGGTGGAATAGGTCCACACCACCTTGCCGCCCGCGACCAGCAGCATGGTGTTGTGCCCTTCGCCGATGTAGAGCATCGGGTGCTCGGCCAGGCCCGCGCCGGGCAGGGACGCGGCGAGGGCCGGATCGCTGGTGGCATCAAGCGGCTCGACCGGCTGCTCGGCGGGGCCGGTGGCGGGAACATCGGGGGCCGTGAACGCGAGCAGGATGGCGAGGGCCGGGGTGGCGCTGGACGCCGCACCGGTGCCGTCGCGCTGGCAGCCGGTGGATATCAGGATGACGACAAGAACGAGGGCGAGGCGGTTCATGAGGGGTCTCTTCGCACTGGGGGTTCTGGAGGTCGCGATACTTCAGGCGGACGAGCGGAGGGCGCAGGGGCGCCCGCGGACGGCTATGCCGCTCCGTGCCCAATGGGCGCGGCCGCGCATGCGCAATAGTGGCACCCGCAGGCCCGGGTGTAACGGCATCTCCCGCCCAGCGCACGGTCATGAGCATGCTGTGGGGATCCCTCGGCGGCCAACGGCGGGCGACGGCCATCGGTAGGACTCTGCACATCAGGCTCGGCCATGTGAGCCTGCGATTCACGCGCGTCAGCCATGACGGGCTGCCCGCGCTCACCGCGCTGACCAGACTCGAGAACGGGGGCCTGTGGCAGACGCAGCTGAGCGGAACGGGGCGGGACTGGCCCACGTCACGGGCCTGACGCAGTTCACGCGGATCGATCTGCGCGAGACCGCGGCGATGGATACCGAGGTGGTGGCCTTCGCGCAGGCGACGCCGGCGTGCAGGGTCAAGCGCTTGCGGATACCGGCGCGAGAATCAGCAGCGCATGCGGCGGATCGACACCTCTGAGGTCGCGCTGGCGCCGCCGGCGGCAAGCGCGGCGGCAGTCGGCTGATCAGCGCACCGGCTCCGGCCGGATCCCATATTCCAGCACCTTCGCCCCCATCTCAAACGCCCCCAGATCAGGCCCCTTCCCCGCGAACCCGTCGTTGAACCCGGGCAGCGGCTGGCCCGCGTCGATCGCCGCGCTGCCGGCGTGCAGGCGCAGATCGATCGTGGCGGCGTCGAAGATCAGTCCGTCGGCGGTCGGCGCGGCCAGACCACTGGCGAACAAGCCGACGGTCGGCAGGGCGATGGCGTGGCGATAGACCGGGGCCGTGGCGCGGACCTCGGCGATGGTGGCGTACTTCTCGCCGCACCACTTCAGGAACACCTCGCCGGAAGCGCCGGCGAAGCCATCGTAGTCGAAGTCGCAGCGGATCATCGGCGGGTCGTAGTTGGCGGCGCGGCCTTCGGTGCCGACGAAGAGGTTGTTGCGCAGCACGCAGTCCACGGGGCTGTCCTCGGTGCTAACCCATGACGGCGCGCCGCAGCGCACCGCGGTGTTGTGGAAAACGACCGCACCGGTCGGGGCGTTGTGCAGCTTGAACGGCTCGCCGCGAATGTTGTAGATGGCGTTGCGGAAGGCGTAGACCGGGCCGCCGTAGACCGGCTGGAAGGACACCCCGACCAGCACGTCGGTGTAGCGGTTTTCGAAGCAGCGCACGTTGCGCTCGCTGCCGTCCAGTTCGCTGCCGTCGTCGAAGCACTCGCTGACGTCGTTGCCATGGATGTCGATGTTGTCGCAGCGGACGCCGTCGCCGGTGTCGATGCCGTCCTTGACGTGGTGGATGCGGTTCCAGGCGACGACGTGGCCGCTGCCGGTCAACCACACCGCGCGCGACTCGAGGCCGACCGCGTACTCGGCGCCGGTCTTCGGCCAGGTCTGCACCCCCTCCATGAGGTTGTCGGTGACGAACCAGCCGCTCTGCGGATGCTGCGCGTCGGCGCTGACCCCGACCACGCCGCAGATGAACGCCGTAAGGTGGCAGCGCCGGATGACCAGGCGGTCGGCACCGTGCGCGCGGATGCCGTTGAAGGCGTTGCGGATGGCGAGGTGTTCGAACCACACGTCGTGCGCGCCATCGGCCTTGATGGCGGCGCCGTCGAGGTGGTCCGCCGCGCGCCCGCCGTCGATCACCGCCTCGCCATCGCCTGCGGCGCTCCAGATGATCGGTTTTCCGGGCTCGCCGCTGCGCGTGATGTCCCACGTGCCGTGCGCGTAGCTGCCGGCGTGCAGCAGGAAGCGGTCGCCGGGCCGCGCGGCCGCCTGCGCCGCCTGCACGCCTTTG
Organism: Planctomycetota bacterium; assembly: GCA_013821615.1. Taxonomy (GTDB): domain Bacteria; phylum Planctomycetota; class UBA11346; order UBA11346; family UBA11346; genus BOG-1363. Next base: position 1,005 of record JACDGQ010000490.1, on the reverse strand, counting down.
AAGGGATCCGCGCTGGTGCCGCTGCCGCCGCCGTCGCCGGGTACCACGTGGCGCAGCGGCGCAGCGGGATCGGCCTGCGGCTCGACCGCGGTGCGACCGGTCAGCAGGTGCTCCGCATGGCCACCGTCGGGATCGCTGAGGGTGAGCTTGAACTCGTAGGCAGTGCCGGGCAGGAGCTGCACCGCACTGCCGGCGAAGAGCTCGCCGCCGGGCGGAATGGCGAGCTGACTGGTGCGCGGCTGGCCGCCCTGGTCCCTGTAGGGCGTGGCGCGGCGCTCGTTGCGGAACAGCGGCGCGCCCTGACGCCAGGCGTGCTCGCCGACCGCACGCAACTGCAGGTCGACGCGCGCGTTGGCGTTGGCGTCGCCGTCGACCAGCCAGTGGAAGCCGACGCTGCGCAGGGTCGCGGCCTCGAGCACCGGCTCGCCGTGCGGGGTGGCGGCATCCGCGGCAGTCAGGGCCGGGACGAGGGTGAGGGCGGTGCCCGCGTGCAGGATGGATGCGAAGATGGAGCGGATCATGGGCAGGCATCCTCGGGGCGGATCGTCGACGGCGGATAGTGGATAAGCATCTGCGAATACCTGATTGCGGACGGTGCGCGCTACGGGGCCACGAACACCACCGCATCACGGATCCAGAAGCGCGCTGGCGGCGCCACCGCGCCCACGGCGTGCATGGCGGCCCACACCGCGCCGTGGATGCGCTCGCCGACGGCGAGTGGCACCTGGGCGCGGTCGACCGGCAGGAAGGCGCCATCCACGCGCAGCAGGGCCTGGTGCCAGCCGTCGCCGGGATCGGGGACCAGACGCTGGGAAAAGTTCGACTCGTCACCCGGCTTGAGGTGCACGACCAGCTCCAGCTCCGGCGTGAAGCGCTCGACGTGGTAGCGGAAGCGCAGCCAGGTGCCGGCCTCGACCGTCCACCCGCCGCGGTCCTGCGGCGTGCGCAATTCGGCGCAGGCCCAGGCGTCGCCGGGCAGCGCGGCCACCGAGCGCCAGGCCGGTC
>JACDGQ010000489.1 GCA_013821615.1 Planctomycetota bacterium | reverse complement strand
CGCCGCCGACGGGTCGCTGGTGCTGTCGGCTGCACCCGCAGGCTGGGCCGCCCTGAGCAGCTCCGCCAGCGGTCCGCTCAAGGCCCAGGTCCAGGCCATCACCGCCTGGGCGTCGTGGCCGGGCGGCACGGTCGCGGCCAAGGTCGCGGTCTCGCCGCCCCTGACCGGCGCGCAGCTGACGCGCTTCAACGCCGGCAGGACGCGCTTCCTTGGCCTGTGCGCCGCCTGCCACCAGCCGACCGGGCTCGGCCTGGCCAACCTGGCACCGCCGCTGGTCAACTCGGAGTGGGTCGACGGCGCGGAACAGCGCCTCATCCGCATCGCCCTCAACGGCGTGCGCGGTCCGCTTCCCGTCGACGGCCAGACCTTCACCGGCGCGGTCGAGATGCCGGCGCTGGCCGCGACCCTCGACGACACCGCCATCGCCGAGATCCTGACCTACATCCGCCACGACTGGGGCCACCAGGCCGCGCCGATCGAGACCGCCACGGTCGCCGCCGTGCGCGCCGAGCTGGTGAAGATCAAGCGCAGTGAGGCGTGGACTGCGGAGGAGCTGAATGCGGTTGAGGAGAAGTGAGGGAAGCAGGAGGGAAGAAGGTGACGGCAAGAGGGGTGGAGGGGGGAAGGGCGAGATAGCATATTTGGAGGTTGCCCCGTTCCCGCACTGGGCTGGATCCACCGCGCTCGCATCCCACACCCTGGTAAAACCGCTTCTTCCTTCCCCCCTCTCGCCGTCCCCTTCTCCCCTCTTGCCTGCCCCTCACTCTCCTAGCGCTTCTCGTCACCCCCTGCCGCCTTACCATGCCGGGCGTGAAACTCACCTTCCTCGGCACCTCCTCCGGCACGCCCACGCGGCTGCGCAACGTCACCAGCCAGGCACTGACCCTGGACAACGGCGACCTGTGGCTGTTGGACGCGGGCGAGGCGACCCAGCACCAGCTGATGCGCGCTGGGCTGCGCGCCTCGCGCATCGCGGTCATCCTCATGACCCACCTGCACGGCGATCACCTCTACGGGCTGCCTGGCGTGCTGGCGTGCATGACCATCCACGAGCGCGACGAGCCGGTGCTGCTGGTCGGCCCGGTCGGCCTGCGCGAATTCGTGCACACCGTGCTACGCCTGTCCGAGAGCGGCGTGCCCTTCCCGCTCGAGATCATCGAGCTGACCGGCGACCACCACGAGGTCGGCACGCGCGGCAGCTGGACGATCAGCGCGCACCGCATCGACCACCGCGTCGCCTGCTACGGCTACGACCTGCGCGAGGCGCCGCGGCCGGGCCGTTTCGACCTCGACAAGGCCAAGGCCCTGGGCATCCCCGCGGGGCCGCTCTACCGGCGCCTGCAGGACGGCACCGCGGTGACCCTGGACGACGGCCGTACCATCGCCAGCAACGCGGTCTGCGAGCCGCCGCGGCCGGGTCGCCACGTCGTGCTGCTGGGCGACACCGCGGACGCCAGCGGCATCGCCGCGGCCGCCCAGGATTGCGACCTGCTGGTGCACGAGACCACCTACGACCGCGAACGCACCGCCAAGGCCCGGCAGTGGGGTCACAGCACCACCGCCATGACCGGCGCCTTCGCGCGGCGCGTCCACGCCCGCACCTTGATCATCACCCACTTCAGCTCGCGCTACACCGACGGCGAGGGCCCCATGGGCGTGCCCCAGCTGGTCGCTGAGACCCAGGCGGAGTGCCCAGACACCGCCGTCCACGCCGCCGACGACCTGTGGAGCTTCGTGCTGCCGCCCCATTGACGGCCGTGCGGAGTGCGGAGTGCGGAGTGCGAAGTGCCCATCCCGCACTCCGCGCCCCGCACGGCTGTCCCCAGTGCAGGTTGCCTCTGCGGATGCCGGCCTAGGCTCGCCGCCCGCGAAAGGCTCACATGAACGTCCTGGTGATCGGCAACGGCGGGCGCGAGCACGCCCTGGTGTGGAAACTGAAGCAGAGCCCGAAGGTCGAGCGGATCTTCATCGCGCCCGGCAATCCCGGCACCGCCCAGCTCGGCACCAATGTGCCGATCGCGGTTGAAGACCTGGAGAAGCTCGCCCAGTTCGCGGTCGAGAACCAGGTCGGCCTGACCGTGGTCGGGCCCGAGGTGCCGCTGACCCTCGGCATCGTCGACGAGTTCAAGCGCCGCGGCCTGCGCGCCTGGGGCCCGAGCAAGGCGGCCGCCAACCTCGAGGGCAGCAAGGTGGCGATGAAGGAGTTCCTACGCCGCCACAACATCCCGACCGCCGCCTTCAAGATCTTCAACAAGGCCGCCGACGCGCACGCCTACATCACCGAGGTCGACGGGCCGCTGGTGGTGAAGTGCGACGGCCTGGCCGCGGGCAAGGGCGTGACCGTGGCGAAGACCGCGGACGAGGCGCACGCCGCCATCGACCGCATCATGGTCGCGCACGAGTTCGGCGCCGCCGCCGGCCGCCAGGTGGTGATCGAGGAGATCCTCAAGGGCGAGGAGATCAGCGTCTTCGCCTTCTGCGACGGGCGCAATGCGGTGCTGCTCGACTACGTCCAGGACCACAAGCAGGTGCACGACGGCGACGAGGGCCCCAACACCGGCGGCATGGGCGCGTTCTCGCCCGTGCCCGGCCTGGTGCGGCAGAAGGACGAGGACGAGATGGTGCGGCGCATCCTGGTGCCGACCATGTCCGGGCTGCTGCATGAGGGCCGGCCCTACGTCGGGCTGCTCTACATGGGCCTGATGCTCACCGACGGCGGCCCCAAGGTCATCGAGTACAACGTGCGCTTCGGCGACCCCGAATGCCAGGCGCTGATGCTGCGCCTGAAGACCGACCTGGTCACGGTCATGGAGGCCTGCCTCGACGGCACCCTCGACACCGTCGACCTCGACTGGCACCCCGGGGTCGGCATCTGCGTGACCCTGGCCAGCGGCGGCTACCCCGGCAAGTACCCCAGCGACGTGCCGATCAGCGGGCTGCCCGCGACCATGCCCGCGACCACGACCACCGATCAGGCGGTGGTCTTCCACGCCGGCACCAAAGAGAAGAACGGCCAGCTCCTGACCGCCGGCGGCCGCGTGCTGTCGGTGTGCGCGCTCGGCTCCACCCTCGACGAGGCGCGCGCGCGCGCCTACGCCGCCTGCGACGCCATCCAGTTCACCGGCAAGCACTGCCGGCGCGACATCGGCAAGCGCACGGAGGCGCGCAAGGCGCGATGAGGATCCTGGCGCTCTGCACCGGCAACACCTGCCGCAGCCCCATGCTGATGACCCTGCTGCTCGAAGAGCTGCGCAAGCGCGGCCGCGCCGACGTCAGCGTCGAGAGCGCCGGCACCGGCGCTTCCGGTGGCGAGCCCGCCTCGCCCGAGGCGGTCGCGACCATGGCGCGCCGCGGCCTCGACCTGCGCGCGCACCGCAACCGCAACCTCCTCGACCTCGACATCGCGG
>JACDGQ010000488.1 GCA_013821615.1 Planctomycetota bacterium | reverse complement strand
GCCCAGGCCCGCACCGGTCGCGATCACGACCTGCACCGGCCCGCCGAGCGCAGTGCCGAGCGCCTCCAGGCCGGCGGCATCGGGGTAGGTGCGGGCCGTGACGAGGGCGACCCGCACAGCGGCGCCCGCAGCGGGCGGGGCCGGGATGGTCACCGGATAGGCCATCTGCCCGACGGTCAGCACGAAATCACCGTGCGCCGCCTCGCCAACGAGATGGAAGGCCGCCACGCGGTCGCCGGTGAGGGCGTCGCGTGGCACAGCTGGCTTGCGCAGGGTCGGTGCCGCCAGACGGGCGCCGGCGGCGGTCGCCAACGAGATCATGGTGGCGACCTGCTCATCCGCGAGCGCCTGCACCGCCACCGCCACCTCGCACGAGCCGTCCTCAGCGAGGGTCACCCACGGCCCAGCGGTGCGCACCGGCGCCGCCTGGGCCGCGACCGCATCTGAGGCTACGGCCGCCGCCTCGGCGCCCCAGCCCGCCAGCGTCGCCAAGGCGTACAGAAACGTCGCGGAAATGCACAGCCGCAGCGGAAGGATCGCGCGCATCCGGGATAGCGGGCGTCAGGCGTGCCAACGAACCCGGACAGGAACCCTCGGTGCTGGTTCCTTGTCGTCCGACGAGGTGGAGGCTTTCCGTCCATCGCGGGGAAAGCGAAACCTGATCGAACAAGAGGAACGGAGAAACGGAGGAAGACAGGAGCCAATGAAAAAGAGAAATCGGGAAAAACGGCATCGCAATCTCTTGGCTGTCCTCCGTTCCTCCGTTCCTCTTGTTCGATCCTGCCTTTCCTGTTTTGATCGACGAGACCCGAGGAGGCAATGATCCACCCCGAATGACGAGGAATCTCAGTGATCCGCACCCGCCTCGTCAGCGTCGCCGCCGCGGTCGAACAGCGTCAGATGCTCCGCCGGTTCGTCTGCCAGGCCGCGGCGCTGGCGCAGGTCGGCGAAGAAATCGTCGATCACGCCGATGAATTCGGCGCGGCTGCCGATGCGGCAGAAGCGGTCGCGGAACTTGCGCACCCCGGGCAGGCCGTTGCAGTAGAAGAAGGTGTACTTGCGCATGATGCGCGTGCCGCGGTCCTCGCCGAAGAGCTCGCTGATGAGTTGGAAATGCCGTTCGAGCAGCGCGCGGCGCTCGTCGAGGGTGGGCGTGTAGGGCGCGCCGCCGGTGAGCTCGGCGAGCAGATTGCGGAACAGCCAGGGATCGCCGCAGGCGGCGCGGCCGATCTGGTAGCCGTCGGCACCGCCCTCGTCCTTGGCGCGGCGGATGGCCTCGGCGGTGTCCATCGAACCGTTGGCGATGACCGGAAAGTCCGCGCCGCGCAGCCGCGTCATCGCCGCCTTCACCTCGGCCAGGCCGGTGAGGTCGACGGCGGTGCCGTGCTTGCTCTCGCCGGTGCGCGCGTGCACGAACACCGCCTGCGCGCCGTTCTCGACCGCCGCGGTGGCGACCTCGATCATGGTGCGGTTCTCGGCGTCGAAGCCGAGGCGCATCTTCACCGTCACCGGCTTGGTGGTGGCCTGGCACATGGCGCGGATGATCTGCCCGACCAGCGCGGGCTCCTTCATCAGCGCCACACCGCAACCCGACTGCTTGGCCTTCTTCACCGGGCAGCCGCAGTTGAGGTCGATGAGGTCCGCGCCGGCCTGGTCGAGCGCCGCCGCGGTCATGGCGCAGAGTTCCGGTTCGCGGCCGTAGACCTGCATCGCGAGCGGCTTCTCGGCCGGCACGTTGCGCGTCAGCACGCGGAAGCGCTCCTCGCCGCCGCGCCCCTGGGGTCCGATCGCCGCGACCATCTCGGAGGCCACCAGTCCACAGCCGCCGACCTCCTTGGCGATCAGCCGGAAGGCGACGTTGGTGAAGCCCGCCATCGGCGCCAGGCACAGGTTGTTCGCCAGCTGCAGGGTGCCGATGCGTAGCGGGTGGATGTAGCGGCCGGAGCCGGCCGCTGGTCCGGAAGTCCGGAAGTCCGGAAGTCCGGCAGTCGCACGGCTGGCGCCGGGTCCGGAAGTCCGGAAGTCCGGAAGTCCGGCAGTCGACGGCGGGTTGTCTGCGGGTTCGGGGGTCATGCTGGTGCGCGGCGGAGGATCGCGGCTGACGTCGGCGCCGCAAGGCCCACGCGCCGAAGTCTCACGGGTGCGGCATGCGGACTCGTTGGCGATCCCCGGCCCACGAGACTTCCGGACTTCCGGACTTCCGGACTTCCGGACCCGCGAGGGCTCCGGCCCGAGCGTCCGGACTTCCGGACCCGCTAGCGCGCAGGCGCTAGCGTTGGAAGATCGGCAGATAATTATTCGGTATCTGCAGGATGATCAGCGCCATCGACGAGTTGTAGGCCGGCCCGACGTTGTCCGAGCGCGTCCACAGGCCGTCGGTCTCCTGGTGCTTGGCGAAGATCGGCCAGGCCTGGTTCCAGTAAGCGTCCCAGTCGGCGGTGTCGGGGCTGTGGAACATCGCCTGGGCGGAGTAGTACTCGCCATACCAGTAGTAGTCGCCCTTGCCCTGGAGGTGCTCGCCGACGTGCTTCTTGAGGAAGCGCAGCGAGGGGCCGAGCACCGGGTCGGCGAGGTCGTTGATGCCGCTGCCGATCAGCGCCATGCAGCCCGCCGCGCAGCGCGGCACGCCCTCCGGGCCGTTGGTGCCCCAGCCGCTGCCGCCGCCCTGGTAGCCGAAGCTGCCGTCGCCGTTGGCGCAGTGGCGGACGTAACCGACCGCCTTGCGCATGACCTCGGTGGTCGCCTGGCCGCCGACGCCGACGTTGACCGCCGCGCGCAGCGCCATGACCTGGCAGATCGTCACCGAGAGGTCGGCATCGACCGGTGCGGGTGCGTAGCGCCAGCCGCCCTCGCTGTTCTGGGCGTGGTGGATGAGATCGATGCCGGCCTCGAGCGAACGGCGCAGATTGCCCTCGGGCGCCATGCCGTAGCACTCCGCCAGATAGAGCGTGGCGAAGCCGTGGCTGTACATGTTGCCCATGTCCGCGCCCAGGTAGCCGGTGACCTTGTCCTGGCAACCCAGCACGTATTTCAGCGCCTTGGCGCTGGCCTCGTGGTAAAGCCCGCGCGTCGGCGTGTGCCCGCCAGAGAGCAGCGCCATGCCCGCCAGCGCGGTGATGCCGGTGGCGTTGTCGAAGCTGCCGTCCGGCTGCTGCAGCTTGACCAGCGCCGCGAGGCCCTTGTCGACGACCCGGTCGGGCGTCACCGCGTCCCCGGCCACCGCCGGGGCGTCGGCGGCCGGGGACGCGCGCATGGCGACGATCAGGAGCAGCAGCGCGAAAAGCGCGCCGCGTCCGGAAGTCCTGCGGCCGACGCCGCGTCCGGAAGTCCTGCGGCCGACGCCGCGTCCGGAAGTCCGGAGGTCCGGAAGTCCGGAAGTCGGAAGCAGGCGGCAACTGGAAACGGGAGCAG
>JACDGQ010000487.1 GCA_013821615.1 Planctomycetota bacterium | reverse complement strand
AGTGCTCGAGGTGAGGGATCTACGGGTGGACGGGGCGTCCGCGCCGGTGTCGTTCACGGTGCGCTTCGGCGAGATCCTCGGCCTCGCCGGCCTGGTCGGCGCGGGGCGCAGCGAACTCGCGCGCGCGATGTTCGGCATCGACCGCGCGCTCGCAGGCGACCTGACCCTGGACGGGCGGCCGCTGCGCGTGCGCTGTCCGTCGGACGCGATCCGCGCGGGACTCGCGCTGGTGCCCGAGGACCGTAAGGTCGCCGGCCTGGTGACGGCGATGGCCGTGCGCGAGAACGTCACCCTCGCGACCCTCAAGCGCCACCGGCGCCGCGGTCTGGTCAGCCGCGCCAGCGAGCGCGTGGCCTGCGCCGAGGCCATCGCCACGCTCGGCATCCGCACCGCCTCGGGCGAGACCCGCGCCGCCGGGCTGAGCGGCGGCAACCAGCAGAAAGTGGTGCTCGCCAAGTGGCTGGCCACCGCGCCCCAGGTCATCATCCTCGACGAGCCGACGCGCGGCGTCGACGTCGGCGCCAAGCACGAGATCTACGCGCTGATGCGCCGTCTCACCGCGACCGGCGCCGCGGTGCTGATGATCAGCTCCGACATGGAGGAGGTCATCGGCCAGAGCGACCGCGTGGCGGTGATGCACGAGGGCGCACTTGCCGGCATCCTGCAAGGCGCCGCCATCACCGAGGAGGCGGTCATGCACCTGGCCATCGCCCGCGAGCCCGAGAAGGTCCCATGAACGAGTCCGTGCCCCCGTCCCCGACCACGCTGCGGGCTCCGACCGCCCCGACCCTCGCCACGCGTCTGGCGTCGTGGCGCCGCGAACTCGCCGTGCTCGGGCTGCTGCTGGTGGTCGGCACCGCACTGGCGCTGGCCAGCCCGCAGTTCCTCACCGGGCAGAATCTGCAGAACCTGGCGCGGCGCGTCGGCATGAGCGGCATCTTCGCGGTCGGCCTCGGCCTGGTGATCATCACCGGCGGCATCGACCTGTCGGTGGGCTCACTGTTCGCGCTGCTCGGCATCCTGCAGTGCTTCCTGCTCGTCGACTGGCACGTGGCGTGGTGGCTGGCGCTGCCGCTGATCCTTGCCTGCGGCGGGCTGCTCGGCCTCGGCCACGGTCTGCTCATCACCGGCCTGCGCCTGTGGCCGTTCATCGTCACGCTGTGCGGCCTGCTCATCTACCGCGGCACCGCGCAGTTCATCGCCGGCAACAACAGCAAGGGCTTCGGCACCGGCGAGGGTTTCCACGGCGTGCAGGCCTTCCTCACCGGCGCGTGGTGCGGCGTGCCGATGCCGTTCTGGCTGATGCTGGTGGTGGCCGGCGCCGGCGGCGTGCTGCTGCACGGCACGGTCTACGGCCGCCACCTCTACGCCGTCGGCCACAATGAAGAGGCCGCGCGCCACTCCGGCATCCGCACCGGCCTGGTCATCACCGGCGCCTACGTGCTGTGCGGGCTGACCGCGGCGCTGTCCTCGATCCTCTTCGCCTTCGACAGCGGCGGCATCACCCCCAGCAACCACGGCAACTTCTACGAGCTCTACGGCATCGCCGCCGCAGTGGTCGCCGGCTGCAGCCTGCGCGGCGGCCAGGGCTCGATGGTCGGCATCGTCCTGGGCGTGGTGCTCATCCAGCTCATCCCCAACCTCGTCAACCTGCTCGGCTGGGACACCTCGCTGACCTTCGCGGTGATGGGCGTGGTGATCCTCGCGGGGGCGATCGCGGATGGGGTGCTCACGCGCCGGGAGTGATGAGCCGGCCGCGACGGATAGCCCCGTCAAGGCGCTGAGATGACGACCGGACGGCCGATTGAACATGGAGAATCTGAGAACCGGAGAAAAAAGGGAAATGAACGGATGTCGGCACATGCCTCAAGGGCCGCGCCCTCCTCCGTTCCTCCGTTTCTCCTGTTATTTCCGGCTGTCCGTGAGGTCTTGGCGGTAAAGATCCCGAGGGCTCACCCCGAAACCGGCGGCCACATGCCCAGCGGCTTCAAGAAGCCGCGCAGGGTCGCGGGCAGGGCCGCAATCACGGAGTCGGCGTCGTAGCACGGGCCGAGTTCCTGCCACAGGCCGTCGGCGGCGGTGGTGATCCACAGCACGGCCATGCGCGCGGCGTCGAAGGGCGAGGCCCCGCGCGCCATCAGGCCGGCGGCGAGGCCGGCGAGCACGTCGCCGGTGCCGCCCACCGCCATGCGCGCGTTGCCGCGCGGGTTGCGCTGCCAGCGCCAGCCGTCGCTGATGAGGTCAACGGTGCCCTTGGCGAGCAGCACGCGGTCGGGCCGCGCCCAGGCGTGCAGGGTCTCCTCGTCGATGCCGCTGCCGATCAGGTTGCGCGCCTCGGTGCGGTGCGGGGTGATGAGGATGCGCGCGTCGCCCTCCTCGAGCTCGCGCAGCTGGTCGCCGAGCGCGGCGATGGCGTCGGCGTCGACGATCACCGGCACGCCCATCTCGACGGCCAGGCTGAAGGCCTGCTGCGCCGCCTCGTGCGCGCCGGGTTCGCGGCCCAGGCCGTTGCCGATCAGCACCGCGCTGGCGCGCACCAGCAGTGGCGTCAGCTCGACGGCGTCGGCGGGCGCCAGCACGCGGTTCATCTGGCGGTGCACGACGATGCCCGGGGGCAGCTTCGGCCCTTCGGCGGTCCACGCGCGCACCAGGTCGCAGCCGGTCATCACCGCGGCGCGGCAGGCGAACTCGAGCGCGCCAGGGAAGACCCCGCCGCCGATCACCAGCAGCTCGCCGTGGGTGCCTTTGTGGCCGGTGCGCTTGAGCACCGGGAAGCGCCGGAAGCAGGACGGCTGCACATCCTGGTAGGCGGCGGGGGCGACACCAATGTCGACGGTCTTGAACTCGCCCACCGAGTGGCGCAGCAGCTCGAGCTTGGCGACCTGGAAGCACAGCGTCAGCTTCGCCGGCAGGCACAGGTCGCTGCCCAGGCCGCTCGGCACGTCCGCGGACAGGATCGGGCAGCGCAGCTCGCGCAACTGCAGCAGCGCCGAGGCCACCGGCTCGCGCGGTCGGCCGCGCATGCCCGCGCCCAGCACCGCGTCGACCAGCAGGGCGGGCGCCTTGGCCGGCGGGCGCGCCAGGATGTCGACGCTTTCCGGCAGCTGCTCGGCCTGGGCGATGCACAGCGCGCTCTTCGGCTTGAGCACCGGCCACACCTGCACCTGGCGACCGGCCGCGGCGAGCAGGCGCGCGCACACGTAGCCGTCGCCACCGTTGTTGCTCGGCCCGCAGGCGACCAGGATGACGCCCTCGCTCGCCATCAGCTGGGCCTCGCGCGCCAGCGCCGCGCCGGCGCGCTCCATGAGCTCGCCCAGGTCCTGGCCGAGGGCGACGGCGGCCTCGTCGATGAGGGTGCCTTCGAGGAGCGGGACGAGTGGGGCCGGCAGCGGCATGCGCGATGGTCGGTGGGCCGG
>JACDGQ010000486.1 GCA_013821615.1 Planctomycetota bacterium | reverse complement strand
GTGGTGGAGCGCTCGCGCCGCTCGCTGCTCGGGCCCTTGTGGGCATCGTCGGGCGCGGGATGGACGTCGGTGCTGCGCCGCGGCGAGGTGGACTTGGCCGGCTCGGCAGGAGGCGCGGCGAGCGGTGGCGCCATGGACGGGAGCGGCGCGAGCGGTGCGTTCGCGGGCGGCAGCGGTGCGGGCACCCCACTGCGCCCACCCTTCATGATCGGCGCAGAGGGGACCTCGGTCGTGGCCGGCGGGCTGCCGAGGAAGCCGAGGCGCGCGCCCAGCTCGGCCCACGCGGCGCGGCAGGCCTCGGCGTCGCTGAAGCGGTCGCTCGGGCTCTTCGCGAGCATGCGCATCACCAGGTCTGAGACCTCGCGCGGGATGTGCGGATTGAGTTTCGACGGCGGCACCGGCTGCTGCTCGCGCTGCTTGGTCATGACCTCGAAGGACGACTGGCCGGTGAAGGGCTTTTCGCCGGTCAGGGCCAGATAGGCGGTGACGCCGAGCGAATAGAGGTCGGAGCGCCCATCGAGCTTGCGCCCCATGCACTGTTCGGGGCTCATGTAGGCGGGCGTACCCATGGCCAGCCCGACCGCGGTCAGGTCGGTGGCGTCGTTGTTCGCCGAGACGTCCTTGGCGAGGCCGAAATCGGCGATCTTGGCAATGCCTTCGCTGGTGATGAGGATGTTGTCGGGCTTGATGTCGCGGTGCACGATGCCCTGCGCGCCAACGTGGGCGAGGCCGGCGAGGCACTGCATCATCAGCGGCGCCAGATCCTCGACCGGCAGCATCAGGCGGTCGGCGATCTGGCGCGACAGGCTCGAGCCCTCGATGAATTCGATGACCATGTACCAGACCCCGTCGGTCTGGCCGAAATCATGCACCGACATGATGTTCGGATGGTTGATGCGGGCGATCGACTTGGCCTCGCGCGCGAAGCGCTTGATGAACTCGTCGTTGTCGCACAGCGCCTTGTTGAGGATCTTCACCGCGACCACCCGGTCGAGGCTGAGCTGGCGGCCCTTGTAGACCAGGCCCATGCCGCCCTGGCCGACCTTCTGGACCAGCTCATACCCGCCGAACTGGCGGCCGAGGTAGGGGTCCTGGCCACTGACGACGTGGGCGGTCTCGACCGCCGGGGTCACCGGTTTGGCCTCGACGCGCGAGGTGCGCGCCGTCCCCACGACGAACTCGGGTTTGACGTCGAAGGGCTCGGGCTCCTCGGCTTTGACTGGTGGCTGGTCCAGCCCCTCCATCCCCGGGAGATGGGGAAGCTGCGGTAGCGCGTCGGATGGTCTGCTGTCGTCAGCGAGGGCCATGGGCGTGTGGACTTTCCACCTCAAGTCTAGTCCCGGCACGGGCAGAGCACAAGCCTTGGTGACTACGCTGGCCAAGGGGCGGTAGAGGTTGGGCCACACGTGCTTAGGTGGACGAGTCCGGAGGTCCGGAAGTCCGGAAGTCCGGAAGTCGATGCACAGGCTGGCCACAGTCGGCGAGAAGTCCCCACCGATCGACGATTCTGGCGTCCGTGCTCACTCCTATTCCCCGGTCGTCCCGACTACCGGACTTCCGGACTTCCGGACCCCCGGACGCTCTTCAATGCCCCTGGAGATAGTGCTCCGCCTCGAGTGACGCCATGCACCCCATCCCCGCTGCGGTGATCGCCTGGCGGTAACGGTGATCACGGACATCGCCGGCGGCGAACAGGCCGGGGACGTTGGTGCGGCAGCCCTCTTCGACCTCGATGTAGCCGTTGGCGTCGAACTTCAGGCCGGAGTCCTTGAGGAAGCCGGTGTTGGGCGTGTGGCCGATGGCCATGAATACGGCCTTCACCGCCAGCGGGCTGGTCGAGCCGTCGACGGTGTCGAGCAGGGTCACGCCGCTCATCTTATGCTTGGCGTCGACCTGGTAGCCGCCCAGGGTCTTGTTCCAGATCGGCTGGATCTTGGGGTTCCTCAGCGCGCGCTCGGCCATGATCTTCGACGCGCGCAGCTCGGTGCGGCGGTGGATGAGGTAGACCTTGGAGGCGAACTTGGTCAGGAAGTTGGCCTCTTCGCAGGCGGTGTCGCCGCCGCCGACCACCGCGACCTCGACGTTCTTGTAGAAGGCGCCGTCGCAGGTCGCGCAGGCGGTCAGGCCGTGCTTGCGATCCGGGCCGTCGACCAGGAATTCGTCTTCGCCGGGCAGGCCCAGGTAGCGGGCACTCGCACCAGTGGCGATGATCACGGTGGCGTATTCCGCGCTCTCGTTGGTGCCCTGGTAGAGGTCGCTCCACGAAATCGTGAAGCCGTGTTCGCCGCGCTTGACCTCGGTGACTTCGCAGCCGGCCTTGACCACGGTGCCGAAGCGCGTCGCCTGCTGCTCGAAGCGCACCATCAGCTCAGGGCCCATGATGCCCTCGGGAAAGCCCGGATAGTTCTCGACCTCGGTAGTGGTGGTGAGCTGCCCACCGGCCTGGCGGCCGGTGAACAGCACCGGCGCGAGGTTGGCGCGAGCCGCGTAGATGGCCGCAGTGTAGCCAGCGGGGCCGGAACCGATGATGGCGAGATTGTTCATTGCTGATCCTGGCGGAAGACTGAGGGGCGACGGAGGCTGGAAGAACCCTGACGGAGGATGACCGCGCGTGCTGACAGCACGCTCAGCACACCCAGGGCGGCACGCGCGTCAAGCGCCCAGCCCCTGGTCCTGGAGCGGTGCCGCGAGCAGGGCCTGCCCGGCGAGGTCGCGCTCGCAAGCCGCGCGCACTGCGGCGAGGAGACCATCCTCGCTCGCGCCGTGCGCGCCGAGCCAGGTGCAGAAGGCGCGGTGGTCGCGGCCGCCACGGTAATGAGGCTCGCGACTCGGCGGCCGCAGGTAGCGGTCCATCAGCGCCACCCGGTCCGCGACCAGCAGCACCCCGAGGTAGACCACCATGCGCGAGGTCTGACGCAGGGATGCCCCGAGCACCTTGCGCAGCACACCGTCGGCGCCGACCATGGCCAGGTCACCCAAGCCGCGCGTCACCGGGGCCGTTCCGCACGCCGCCATCACTCCGGCGATAAGCGCGCTGCTGACCAGGTCGACATACGGCGTGACACCGAAGACCTCGTGGCGCAGCCGCATCGCCACCACCACCATGCCCGGCGCCAACACCACCGCCCCGCCGCCCGCGACGCGGCGGTGGATGGGCACGCCGTCGGCCTGGGCGAGGTCCACGTGGACCTCGCGCGCAGGATCCTGGTGGCGACCGACGACTACGCGTACGTCAGCCGGGGCGAACACGCGCAGCCACGGCTGCTGCGGGTCGAGCACCGACTCGCCGAGCGGATCGGCCGGGCCGCCCGGATTGGGCGTGATGATGGCGGGATGGGGCTCGATAAAGGTCATGGCGCGCCTGCGGCCCGCCGTCCGGAAGTCCGGAAGTCCGGAAGTCCGGAAGTCGAAGACATCCACGAC
>JACDGQ010000485.1 GCA_013821615.1 Planctomycetota bacterium | reverse complement strand
GTCGTACTCGATCTGCTCGTTGGGCCGAACCGGATTGGCCCCCAGGACGCCCTCTTGATAAGAGGGGCCCTCGATGGCGTCGTCCTCGCGCGTCGGATCGATGAGCACCTGCACTCCGTAGCGGTAGCAAGTGGGAAAGAAGCGTCGGCCAATCTCGCCATAGCTCTTGCCGTAATTCATGCTCGCCGGGTCATAGAGACTCTTGCGGCCAAAGATGAACGTGGTCGGCTTGGGTGCCGGTGCGAGCAGGCTGTGTTTGAAAGTCTCGGCGCAGGCCTTCATCGCTGAGAGCTGCACCTCGTCCTGCCCGTAACCGAAGTAGTCGTGCCAGACGTGCAGCTGCGAGCCGAAGGGATCGGGCTTTGAGGAGTCGATTTCGGAATCATAGGTGTGCCAGTTGACAATGTCCCAGTCCTGGATCGCAGCGAGGGCAGCGACGCGCAGCGGGAATTCGGCGCGGTACTTGGTGCGGCAGTCGATTTGAATCTCGTAGCAGAAGAAAGGTTTGCCTTTCTGTCGCGCCTGCTCAACCCAGGGCACGTTCCAGGCCATGCGCGGCGGCGCCTCAAGGCCGCTGTAAAAGGGCCAGCGCTTGTAGGTCGGATCATGGGCCATGCCCTTGAGGTAGGTATCGCTCACCGATGCGTCCGAGAACTGGTGCATGTAGGCGTTCTGGATTTGAAAGGGGCTTCCGGTTTCCCAGATGCAGGGACTGAGCTTGCAACTCTTGCCCCAGGTTTTGAGCGCGTCAGCGGTACGCTGCTTGTGGGCGATGTAGAGCTGGGTGAGAAATTCGACCACGTCTTCGCCGCGCTTGCGCGTGAAGTCCTCTTGCGCGTAGGCCTTTTTCACCGCGGTCAAATTGGCCAGGGCCTCGGGATTGGTGTCGTTAGCAGCCAAGGCCGACGTGCTCGGTGAACCCAGCGGTAGCAGCATAATGTTCTTTTGGATCAGCGATTCGCCCGGCACCAGGAAGCTCCAAGCGGCACGCAGCTGCTCTTCGCTGCCGTACTTTTTTTGCAGGAAGGCGCACCACTGGTCGAGCAGCTCGTTGCGGAAGAAGGCCGGCAGTTCGCGCCATTGCCCGCCGCCGAACATGGTCCCGTACCAGGACTCCTCATTGGTGAGCTCCCACACCACCATCTGCGGATCATCCGCCAAGCGCAGGCCGTCCTTGTAGAGATCGCGGAAATCCGACTTCTTTTGCATGTGTGCGAGGGCCAGGGCATCGATGCGCTTGTCCCAGACGCGCGCGATGGACCAGCCGCCGGGCGCCTCGCCCTTGCGGGCGAGGGTCCACTCCGCGACCGCAGCCTTCCAGCCGGCCGCCGTGGCTGGCTCATCGATGATGCCGACGTCATCAGGGGTGAAGTGGACATCGTGTTGGTTGGCCATCGCTTGCCAGACCTTGATGCCCTGGCGGTCGAGACGGTCGAAGTAGTATGCCAGGAAATCGGCCTCGGAGCCGTCGTCCTTGGTGTAGGGCTCGGTCGAGATGCGGTGCCAGCTGCGCACGAGATTGAAGCCCAGATCATGGATGCGCTCCACCGACAGGTCGATGTCGGCGCGCAGCTTAGCCACAGTCGTCTTCCGTTCCTCGCCCTGCGGCATCTTCTGGATCGCCATCATCACCTTCCCCGACCAGGGTGCGCCGATAAAGCCCCAGTAGCGTACCCGCTCGCCTGCCAAACTGAGGTGCCCATCTTTCACCCGCACGTAAGCGTCGTCAGATGGAAGCTCCGCCCCGAAAATCTGCGCTGTGTAGTTGAGCAGGACAACAGCAAGAAAGGCGAGAGTGAATCGGCAGCGCATCATGCGTGGTACTCCGGGGAAGGGCCTGTTGCGGGTTAGCGCAGCCGGCTCTTCCATGATATGATTACGTACGCAACGTACTCTCACCGCACCGGTGACAAGGCAGATTCGCGCCAGCTTCCCGCTTGAAGACATCTGGACAGCGACCAGTACCGCGCTCCTGCCATTGCCATTGACCAAGCCGACGCTGGACAAGGATAGCAGCAATGTCTTCAGCCAGACGCAATGTCGATGCGACGCAACGGGATGTGGCCTTGGCGGCTAAGGTTAGCCAGGCCACGGTTTCCCGCACTTTCGACGACCCCGAGGCGGTCCTCCCCGCGACTCGCGAGCTGATCCGCAAGGTGGCCGCACGCTTGGGCTATCGTTCCCATGCCGGCGCACGTGCCATGCGCCTGGGACGCAGCAACCAGGTCGCGATGATCGAAAGCAGCGACCCTCAGCGGCACTGGCTGCCCATCCGCCTTTTGGTGGGCATGCAGAAGGCACTGAGCCCGGCGGGCTACCACTTAGTGCACGCCAATTTCCTCGATGACCAACTCGGTGATGCTCGCATCCTCCCGAATCTTCTCCATCATTTGAATGCGGATGGATTGCTGGTGAACTACACCAGCGAGGTGCCGCCGGCGATCGATCTGGCCCTGACCAAACTTGGCCGGCCCCAGATCTGGCTGAACGTGGATCGTCCAGCTGACTGCGTGCGCCCGGACGATCGCCAGGCGGGCCGCCTCCTCACCAGCCACTTACTGGCAATGGGACATCGGCGCATCGCCTACATCGATTCGGTGCGCAACTCAGGGGTCGTGCACTTTAGCCGCAACGACCGCCAAGCCGGATACCAGCAGACCATGGCCGAGGCTGGGTTGAAGGATTGCGTCTTCACTCCCGGAGGCAGACCTTACCACGAGCTGGCGGGCCTGGATGTGTTCCACGCCTTCCTCGTCCGCGAGCGGCCGACGGCCTGCATCGGCTACGCATCCGGTGACGTGGGTATGGTGATGGTGGCCGCCCTCAGATCCGGGCTGCGCCTTCCTCAGCAGTTGTCGCTCGCCACCTTCAGCGAAGAACCGTCGTTCATGGGACTGTGCATCACCACCGCGTTGGTTCCGGCGGAGGAGGTGGGCCGGGTGGCTGTCACCATGCTGCTCGCCAGCATCGCCCAGCCCCGACGCAAGCGTCCGGCGCAAGCGCTGCCGTTCACCATCTATGCGGGCAATTCCTGCATGCCGCCGGGCTGAGGCATGCCTGACGCGCTCGCCAAGGACGTCGCCAGGTACGTCCAGGACAAGGCCGCTCCCGCGCTCAAGACCGCTGTCGAGCAGGAGCTCGCCAAGCGCGCTGCCGATCAGCTCAAGCGCGATCTCGCCAAGACCGCCAATGAAGAGATCAAGCCTGGCGACACCGCCAAGGCCGATGCCGCCAAGCGTGCCGCCACCAACGCGGCCGCGGACAAGGCCACCGGCGACACCAGGCCTGCCATCGACAAGGCCGTCACCGACCAAGCCATTCCCGCCGCCGCCGACAAGCTGGCCAAGGCCGCTGCCGACAGCGCCAAGGACCAGGGCCTGCCCGCGGTCAAAACTGCGAAACTGGCCAACGAGATCAGGGATCAG
>JACDGQ010000484.1 GCA_013821615.1 Planctomycetota bacterium | reverse complement strand
AAACGCATCAGCAAGGACCCGAACGGGGTCTTCATGCCCCAAAGACCAAGCCGATCACAGCGGAAATCCCTAAGAAAACAGGGGCTTACCCGCTAAGTTTACAGGCATTGCCCTGCAGGGCTCTCGAATGTTTATTGGGCTATTCCCAGGGCGTTGCCCTGGGCTGGGATTGGGGCGCGCCGTTGGCGCTCTTGATCGAATCCAGGGCATGGCCATCCCCCATCCCCCATCCCCCATCCACTCCTCACGCCATCAACTCCTGCACCACCTTCCCATGCACATCCGTCAGCCTGAAATCCCGCCCGGCCGAGCGGAAGGTGAACTTCTCGTGATCGAACCCCATCAGCTTCAGGACCGTGGCGTGCAGGTCGTGGACGTGCACCGGGTCGGTGACGGCCTTGAAGCCGAATTCGTCGGTGGCGCCGTGCACGTGGCCGCCCTTGGCGCCGCCGCCGGCCAGCCACATGGTGAAACCGTAGTGGTTGTGGTCGCGGCCGTTGACCTTGCCCTCGTTGGAGCCGGGCTTGGGCAGCTCGACGGTCGGGGTGCGGCCGAATTCGCCGCCCCAGATGACCAGGGTCTCGTCGAGCAGGCCGCGCTGCTTGAGGTCAGTGAGCAGCGCGCCGATCGCCTGGTCGCACTCGCCGGCGAGGCGCTTGTGGTTCTTCTCGAGGTCGTCGTGGCTGTCCCACGGCTGCCCGGAGCCGTGCCACACCTGCACCATGCGCACGCCGCGCTCGACCAGTCGGCGTGCGATCAGCATCTGGCGGCCCTGCACGCCTGGCCCGTAGAGGTCGCGGATGGCCTGCGGCTCGCGTTCGACGTCGAAGGCGTCGCTGGCGTCCATCTGCATGCGGTAGGCGAGCTCGGCGTTGGCGATGCGCGCCTCGAGCGCGGGATCCTGGTGGCGCGCGTCGGCATGCAGGCGGTTGAGCTTCTGCGCCACGTCGAGCTGGGCGCGCTGCTCGGGCGCGGTCAGGCTGCGGTTGCGGATATGTTCGATGAGCTTGTCGATCTCGGTGTGCTGGGTGTCGATCGAGGTGCCCTGGAAGATGCCCGGCAGGAAGCCGGCCTGCCAGTTCTGCGATTCCTGGATGGGATACCCGCCCGGGCACAGCACCACGAAGCCGGGCAGGTTCTGGTTCATGGTGCCCAGGCCGTAGGTCAGCCACGAACCCAGGCTGGGGCGGATCTGGCGCGCTTCGCCGCAGTTCATCAGCATCAGCGACGGCTCGTGGTTGGGCACGTCGGCCTGCATCGAACGGATCACGCAGAGCTCATCGGCGCTGGCCGCCACGTGGCTGAACAGGTCGCTGACCTCCATCCCGCATTTGCCATACTTCTTGAAGGCGAACGGCGAAGCCATGGCCGCGCCGCAGGGGCGCTCGGTGGGCAGGTGCAGGTCGACCGCCTTGCCGTTCTGGCGGGTCAGCTCGGGCTTGGGGTCGAAGGTGTCGACCTGCGATGGGCCGCCGTTCATGAACAGGTGGATGACGTGCTTGGCCTTGGCCGGGAACTGCGGCGGGCGTGGCGCCAGGGTCTGGAAGGGCTGGACAGAACCTTCGTCGGCACCGAGCGGGATGCCCATGCCGGCGAGCGCCAGGGCGCCGAAACCCATGCCGCAGCGCTGCAGCAGGTGGCGGCGCGAGAGCAGATGCCGGGGCAGATGGATCATGGTGGTCTCGCGCGCGGTCAGTCGACGAAGGTGAACTCGTTGGTCATGAGCAGGGCCAGCGCGTAGCGCTCCCACGGGCCGGGCGGCACCGGCGTGGCCGCGGGCGGTCCCGAGAAGCCGTCGACCGCCTTCCATTCGCGCGGGCCGTCGCCGGCCGGCTCGACCAGGCGCAGCACCGGCTCCCACGCGAAGCTGTCGAAGGCGTCGTTGTCGAGCGAGTCAACGGCCAGGTCGAGGTGCTCGCCGGCGCGCAGCGCGATGCGCGCGACCGCGGTGTCGATGGCGCCATCCTGGACCTTCCACTCGCCCACCGCGCCGGCCTGGCTGGAGATCGCGAGGCCGCGCACGCCGTTGCCCTGCGCATTATGCCGGGCGAGCGAACCGCTCAGCGCGTAGACGCCATCAGTGGGCGCCAGGAAGCGCCGCACCACCACGTGGTCGCGGTCGCTGCCCGGGTGGCCGCCCTGGGCGGTCAGCATCAGGTAATGCAGCGTGGGATCGGGCATCGCCGGACCGCCCTGCCAGGTGGTGCCGACGTAGTGCGCGAACGCGGTGAATCCGGTCAGGCGCTTGCTGGCCTCGTCATAGTGACCGTAGCCGTACTCCCAGCGTGGCGCGGGCGGCGTCGGCAGGACGCGCGGCGCTGCGGTGGCGGCATGGAGGTAGTCGAGGCCGACGGCGATCTCGGCGGCGCTCGGCGGACGCGCGAAGGCCAGGCGGTACAGGTGTTGGATGCGCTCGCTGTCACTGCCACCGGCGGCGCGCGCAGCGAGCAGTTTCGCCTGCTCTTCAGCGAAGGGGCTGTTGAGCAGGAACAGCGCCTGCTGCGGCACACTGGTCTGGAAGCGGTGTGGGCTGTGCGCGTCGGGGCTGGCGAGGTCGAAGGTGCGGAAGAAGCCGGGCAGGTTCTGCCGATCGATGAAGCCGTAGAGCGTGCGCCGGGTGCTGAACGGCGCGGTGAAGATGTCGATGGCGCGGCCGCCGAGCGCGGGATCGAGGTGGCCGGCGACCGCGAGCAGGCCGTCGCGCAGGCCCTCGGCGTCGAGCCGCTGGCGCGGGAAGTGCGCGAGCAGCAGGTTGTCCGGGTCCTTGTTGCCCTGATCGGGGCGCGCATCGGCCGACTGCTGCCAGGCGGCCGAGGACAGGATCAGACGGTGCAGCGTCTTCAACGACCAGCCGTCGGCGATGAAGCGCGCCGCCAGCCAGTCGAGCAGCTCGGGATGCGTGGGCGCGTCGCAGCGCATGCCGAAGTCGCTGGGGGTGCGCACCAGGCCGCTGCCGAAATGCCAGGCCCACACGCGATTGACCAGCACGCGCGCGGTGAGCGGATTGGCGCGGTCGGCGATGGCCGCGGCGAGGTCGAGGCGGCCGCTGCCATGCGCGAATGCCGCGGGGTGGCCACCGGACAGCATGCTGATGAAGCGCCGCGGCACCTCGTCGCCCATCACGCCGGGGTTGCCGCGCACGTGGACGTGCGGGGTCACGGGGTGCTCGCGGTCGGTCACCACCATGGCCCGCGCCGGCGCGCCGGGGTGGGTGCTGGGCAGGGCCTCGACTTGGTTCTTCAGCTCGCGGATCTTGTTCTGGTCAGCGACGTCGAAGAGCTGATCGGCGTCCGCGAGCGGCACCGCGGTGGGTGAGTCGGGGCCGCGCAGCACCAGGCGCAGGCGTTCGCGCTCGGCGTCGGCGGCGGGCTGGTCGCCGTCGCACTCCGCCAGGGCCTTGCCGTACAGCTCGGCGACCTCCTCGAGCTTCGCGGGGTGC
>JACDGQ010000483.1 GCA_013821615.1 Planctomycetota bacterium | reverse complement strand
GAGCGAGGGAGCGAGGGAGCGAGGGGGCGAGGGAGAAGGAAGCGAGGAAGCAGGAAGCAGGGAGCAGGGAGCAGGGAGCAGGAAGCAGGGAGACGGAAGCAGGGAGCAGGGAGCAGGGAGCAGGGAGACGGAGAGGGTGGGGGGCGAGAGGCACCTGGCATGAGGCGCGAGGCGCGGGGTCTGTGATCGGGGGCTGTAGGTGGAGGCAGGGGGGCGGGTGAGCGCCGAATCGCGGGGGCGACGAGCGGGGTTCGGGAGGGCCTTCTCGGCCTCACCCGATAAAGCATAGCTCCTTGGGCGGCTTGGGCCAAGAACGAAACAGCGAGGCAGCGCAGGACTGTGCAGGCCGGGCTATCGGTGGCTGGGTCCACGCCTGTCCCAGGATGACCCGGGTGCGGTTGCGCGGGGTGCGGCGTTGATCCAGACTTACCCATGTTCACGCCCGCACGTCCCCTGCGTCTGGTCCAGCTGATGGCCCTGGCGCTGCTCGCCGCCGGTTGCGGCGGGTGGGCGGCGGAGGCCCTCCCCAGGCCACCAGTCGAGGATGCCTTCGGGTTGGGCGAGCGCTTGGCGCTGATCGACCACCTGCGCACCTCCCTGCACGTCCAGGTGCCCGACGGTGCCACCCTGGATGAGCTCAACGCCCTCTACTGGAGGACCGTCGGCGCGCCGGTGGCGGCCACCGCCCTCGGCGGCGGCGATGCCGACGAGCAGGCCCTGGCGCGCGACCGCATCGCCCGCCTGCGTCACGAGCTGAGCGGGCGCCACGCCATCCAGGCGCCAGCCGACGCCGACGAGGCCACCCTGCAGCATCTGCTCACCGAGGCCCGCACCGCGGCCAGGGAGCAGGCCACCCAGCAGGCGCGCGTTGAGGATCTGCCGGCCGGGGGCGACGTGCTCAGCACCGCCGCTGCCGGCAATCTCAAGGCGCGCGCAGATCGCGCGGTCTCGGGCATGGCCGATCGCCGCGAGCGCATCGAGCAGATCGGACGGCGGCGCGCCGGCATCGCCAAGGCCGGCCAGGCCGCCGAGGTGGCCATCATCACCTCCAGGGAGGCCGCCGAGGTGGCCAAACGCGTGCTGAACGCCGCCACCGACGGCGTCAACGGCGAGGTGCGCAGCGTCGGCCGACCCAGCCCGGTGACGCGCAAGACCTACGACGATGCCAACGACGCCTACAACGCGGCGGTGGACGCCTGCAACCGCCAGCTCGCGGCGCGCGCTGCGCTGCTCGCCGAGGACCAGGCCCAGGAGCGGGCGCAGGGCAGGCTCGCCGCCGAGATCGACACCCTGGAGAAGGAGCGCAGCGCGAGCAGCGCGGAACTCGATCAGCTGCAATCCCAGGCGGCGGGCCGCGCCGGCGCGGCGCGCTCGGCCGTCGTTCTCGGCGCGCAGTCCGCCGGTGATGCCGGGCCGGCGCCGACCGGCTTCGAGGCCACGCTCAAGAACGCGGTGGTGCTGGTGCACGTCGCCGGCCGCGGCACCGGCACCGGCTTCTTCGTCACTCGCGGCGGGCTGCTGGTGACCAACGCGCACGTGGTTGGCGATGGCACCGGCGACACCACGGCGTTGTGGGACGGTGCCGTGCAGCACGCGCCGGCGCACCTGCGCGTGCTGCGCGTGCTGCCCGAGGATGATCTCGCCCTGCTCGCCGCCGTCGGCGACGGGCCCTTCACCGCCCTCGAACTCAAGGAGGTCTACGAACTGTCGCGGCCGACCCTGGCGGTCGGCTTTCCGCTCGCCTCCGCCTTCGCGGCCTCGCTCAAGACCTCGCCCAGCGACATCGTGATCTCGCGCGGCAGCCTCAACGCGGTGCGCCACCAGGGCGCGGTCGCGCAGTGGCTGCAGCACGACTGCAAGATCGCCAGCGGCAACAGCGGCGGCCCGCTCATCGACCAGGCGAGCGGCGCGGTCATCGGCATCAACAGCCGGGTGATGAACCCCGCGGACGCCGGCGGCCACGGCGACTCGATGTCGCTGGCCATACCGATACGGAAGGTCATGGAGCGGTTCGGGGCGGATTTGAAGAAGTGAGGGGGGAGGGGTGAATGCTGAATGCTGAATGCTGAATGCTGACGGCTGACGGCTGACGGCTGACTGCTGACTGCTGACTGCTGACTGACGACAGCCGACAGCCGACAGCCGACTGCATATGCTGGACCAGCGTTGCGAGCCGTTCATGATTTTGTCCTACGAGCCGTCAGCTGCCAGCCGCCAGCCGTCAGCCCGCGCCGGATTGGCGCTGGCCACCCCGCCATCCGCCATACGCTGCGCGCCGCACCGGGGGTCCCGACCATGGCCAGTTCCAGCATCGCAGGCGATCTCCACGGCGAGGGCCGGCGTTTCGCCATCGCGGCCGGCCGCTTCAACGGCGCCATCGTCGAGCAGCTGGTGGCCGGCGCGATCGACGCCCTGGTCCGCCACGGGGTCAAGGACACCGACATCGTGGTGGCGCGCTGTCCGGGCGCGTGGGAGCTGCCCCTGCTGGTCAAGAAGCTCGCCGCCAGCGCCAAGTACGATGCCATCGTCGCGCTCGGCTGCGTGATCCGCGGCGAGACCCCGCACTTCGACTACGTCGCAGGCGAGTGCGCCAAGGGCCTGGCCGCGATCAGTCTCGCCTCCGAGGTCCCGGTCTCCATGGGCGTGCTGACCACCGACACCACCGACCAGGCCCAGGCGCGCGCCGGGCTCAAGGCCGGCAACAAGGGCGTCGATGCCGCCCTGGCCGCGCTCGAGATGGTCAATCTGCTCGGCGGCATCTGAGCCGGACCGCAGCGATGAACGAACCCACCACCACTCCCGGCACCGGCACCGGCCGCCTCGCCAACCCGCGCGGCCGCAGCGCGCTGCGCACGCGCGGTCGCGAGCTCGCCCTGCAGCTGCTCTACAGCTTCGAGCAGAACCGCTACGTCGACGACGGCATGCTGCTGCCGACCGACGCCAGCGAAGGCCTCGATCCCGAGGCCCAGGCCTTCGCGCTCACCCTCTTCCGCGGCTTCGCGGCCGAACGTCCGGCGGTCGACGCGGCGGTCGACCAGCGCCTCGACAACTGGACCATCCACCGTCTCGCCGTCGCCGACCGTGCGGTGCTGCGCCTGGGCGCCTACGAGCTGCTCTACTGCGCCGACACCCCGCCCAAGGTCGCGATCAACGAGTACATCGAGCTGGCCAAGCAGTTCGGCAGCGACGCCAAGACCGCGAAGCTGGTCAATGGCGTGCTCGACCGCATCGCGCGGGAGCATCGCGGCGTCGCGCCGAAGTGAAACTGACCGACCGCGCTGCAACGGTGGAGAGCGGAAGGTGCGGAGTGCGGAGTGCGGAGTGCGGAGTGCGTGGAGCTCCCCGCGTCGGCAGCATTGGCCAGAGTGGGAAGGCGCGCAAAGCGCCGGTTCGCCTGCGAACCTCCGGATATCCCCGCACTCCGCACCCCGCACTCCGCAC
>JACDGQ010000482.1 GCA_013821615.1 Planctomycetota bacterium | reverse complement strand
CAGCGCCGGTTTCAGCCGTCCTGTCGCTTCGCAAGTGAGCGGTCAGCGCGCGGATTCCGAAACCGATCTCGCCGACGTGCCGTCAGCTGCCAGCAGCCAGCCGCCAGCCCTCTCTAGTCGTCGCTGCCACCCGCCTCGATATCGAAACCGTCGGCCGTCAGCGCCTTGATCAGGCCCCACAGGAAACCGATCGCGGCCAGGGGTAGGATGATGAAGAACACGCGGCCGGTGAACACGAAGATCGCGCCGAAGACCACCAGGCTGAGCGCGCTGAGCCCGATCTTGACGAACGCCGTCTTGCGGTTGGCCGCCTGGTTGTCGCGGAAGACCTCATCGATCAGCGCACGCGCCTGCGCCTCGGACATGCCCCGGGATTTCAGGACCTGCGCGGCCTTGTCCTTGGACTTCTCCTGGCTGAGGATGTTGTGCGCGTTCAGATAGACCCGCTGCGCGTCAGTCATCGCCATGTGGCATTCCTTCGTTCTATTGCCGGTTTCCGGCAGGGTGCGAAGGGACGAGCGTGGCGGGCGCGGACAGCAATTCCAGCAGCAAGACTGCATATTCAGCGACCGAATCGCTAGCACGCGTGCGCCTGTCGCGGAGCGCACGCATCGCCGTGCCCTTACTGCGCGTCGGTGCAACCGCCAGACGCTCCGACGCGCCGATGGCGCTTCCTGGTGATCGGTCCAGATGGAAACCGCATGAAACCCGCCGGGTTCAGTGCGCGGCCGGCTCCGCGAGCACTGCGCGCAGCGCCTCCGTCAGCCGCGCCGCCGCCTTGGCGTGCCCGGCCACGGTCGGATGGATGCCGTCGCTGTAATCCTCCGCGGCGAGCCAGCCGCTGGTGTCGACGAAGCGCACCGCCGGGTCGCCGGCGGCGGTGAGGACGGCGACCGCCTTGGCCACGCCGCCGCCCTGGAAGCCGCCGAAGGGTCGCATGCCGACCAGGACGCTGTGCGGCAGGCGCGCGCGGATGGCGCGCAGGAAGCTCGCGTAGGTGATGGCGAACTCGTCGTCGCTCGGCCGCTTGCCGTCCTTCATGTCGTTGGTGCCGAGGTTGACCACCACCAGGCGCGGCGCGTAGGTGAAGGTCCACGGCGCGTTGTCGGCGGTGTGGTTGCAGTTCTTGAGCGTGAAGTACCAGCGGTCGAAGCCGGTGCGGTCGCCGAAGAAGCCGGAGCCGGTGACCAGCGCCACGCCGCTGAAGGCGACCTGCACGTGGTCGCAGCCGAGCGCCTCGGCCGCCAGCCAGGAATAGTTGCTGGTCGCGGGGCCTTCCGCGCTGGTCTTGTCGGCAGCGACGCGCCCGCCGTTGGCGGTGATCGAGTCGCCCACGAATTCGATGAGCGGCCGCTCCGCCGGCGCCTGGGTGGTCGCGCCGGGATCCAGGACCAGGCGCTGGAAGGCGAGCTCGTGGTTCTGCCCGGCGGCGGCGAACACCAAAGTGTGGGTGCCGGCGGCAAGCGGCACCGGGGTGAGGTCGATCCCACCCGGGAAGGGCACTCCCGCCACCGCGTGGCCGTCGATCGACGCCTCGACGCCCACCCAGGTGGCGAGCCGGACGCGCACGGTCGTCCCAGTGAAGGTGGCGCGCAGGTAGGCGGTGCTCCAGTAGCTGTGCGCAACCGCGGCGTCGCTGCGGTCCCAGCGGCCGATGAAGCGCAAGTTGCCATCGTCGAGGCCACCGTCGTGGATCTCGGCGGCCGGCATCGCCAGGCGCAGGGAGAGTAGAATGGCGACGTGGGCAGGCATGCGGAAGAGCATGCCAAGCATACGCATGCGTGGACGCGCCGTTGCCGGACGGCTTGGTTGAGCATGGGGCCCCGGTACCGCCAGGGCCCAGCGCTCCAGTTCCACCGTGGTGACCGAGGTGTCACCACGCATTCCAGATCGAGTCAGCACGTGGAGCGCCCCGACCCGGTCATATTCCGGGACACGCTGGTCGCCTGCGGCTTCTCGCACGCGCCGGCGCAGTCCGATCGCGGTGCCGGTCGCTGAAACGGCGCCGTTTCGCACCCATCTCAATGCGGCAGGTAGACCTCGAGGTACGCCTTCAGCTCCGCCAGCTGCGCGAAGCTCAATTCGCGGCGCTCCTCGCTGATCCCCGACGCTTCCGCCCAGGCGCAGATGGTGCCGTGCGCCTGCACCACCGCGTGCCAGGCGCCGGGCTCGATGATGTACCAGCTCTGCGGTAGCATCGGCAGGCCGACGATGTGGCCGGGTTCCGCGCCGCGGCCGGCGAGGCACAGGATGGCGGCGCCCTGGACGACGGTGCCGGCCTGGCGCCCGCCGCGGTTGCAGGCGAAGGCGGTGGTCGAGTCGGGCATGCGGTCGGGCGAGGGGTTGGTCAGGCCGAGCTGCCAGCCGCCGCCGTCGCCGGGCAGATCGCCGACCGCGACGCTGACGTACCCGGGCTGGCGGCTGCGTCCGACGATGAGCTGGTCGCCGACGATCTTCTCGAGCAGGAAGGGCTGGCGCTGCACAGCGTAGGCGGTGATGCGCGCGATCACCTCGTTGGTCGACAGGCTGTCGCTGAACAGGTGCACGGCGTCGTCGGTCAGGGTCAGCGCGCCGACCTCGCGGTCGCGGTCGCGCTGGTCGCGCTTGATGATCTCGGCAACCACCTCACCGAGCGGCGGCAGCGGCTCGCCCGCCGGCCATTCGGCGAGGCGGCGGCGCGCGCGCTCCTCGGGGCTGGCGTCGAGGAAGACCTTGAGCTGGGCGTCGGGGCAGATCACCGTGGTCGCGTCGCGGCCCTCGACCACCGCGTCGCGGCCGCGCACCAGGCGCTGCTGCAGGGCGACGAGGTGGGCGCGGCAGCGCGGGTTGTTGGCGACCCGCCAGATCTCGCTGGTCAGCGCCGGCGCGCGGATGCGCTCCTGTGGCATGTCGATGCCATCGACGCGCACTTCGCCGGCCTCGTTGAAACCGACGTCGAGCTTCTCGACCAGCGCGGCGACCGCCTGCGCGTCCTCGAGGTCGACATGCGCCTCGAGCAGCTTGACGGTCGCGGCGCGGTACATCGCGCCGGTGTCGAGGAAGAGCAGCCCAAGGCGCTTGGCGAGCGCGCGCGTGACCGTGCTCTTGCCCGCGCCCGCCGGCCCGTCGATGGCGATGACCATGGGCCGGGCGAGCGCCGGACCGCCGGGGCGGGTAGGGTGCATGGGGCTGTTGTCGCGCGGAAGGGGGGGCGAGCAATGGACGGCCGTCGACAGCCGTCCAAGGTCCGAGGTCCGACGTCTGGGAGCCGACCCCGGTGGCAGCCGGCTAGGGGCCGCGCGCCGCCGCAATGAACGCCCGCATGCGCTGCGCGTCCTTGATCCCCGCGGCGGACTCGATGCCGCTGGCGACGTCGACTCCCCAGGGGCGGGTCGCGGCGATGGCGGCGGCGACCGTCGTGGGGTTCAGGCCGCCGGCGAGCACCACGGGGCGGTCGAGGGC
>JACDGQ010000481.1 GCA_013821615.1 Planctomycetota bacterium | reverse complement strand
ACCCTGGGCTGGGCGGGACCCGGCGTCAACGGGCGCAGCCTGAGCCGCGACAAGGGCGAGGTCGGTTTCGGCGACCTGATCGCCGCGCGTGGCGCCGAGGTGCTCGGCGCGGAGGGCTTCGCGGCCTACCGCACGGCGCGCCGCGAGCTCGAACAGCTCAAGAAGGACCCGCCCGGCGAGCAGCGCGCGCTGAGCGCGGTCGAGGGCGAGACGCGCGACACCTTCGTGATGGTGCGCGGCAACCCGCACGTCACCGGCAAGAAGGTGCTGCCGGGCTTCCCGCACATCCTCGGCTTCCCCGAGCCCGCGCAGGACGGCCCCAAACGCCGGCTGGTGCTCGCCGACTGGATCGCCAGCCCGGCCAACCCCCTGACCGGCCGCGTCATCGTCAACCGCCTCTGGCAGTTCCATTTCGGCAAGGGCATCGTCTCGACCGCGAACGACTTCGGGCACTTCGGCGAGCTGCCCAGCGACCAGGCGCTGCTCGACTGGCTGGCCACCGACTTCGTCGCCAGCGGGTGGAAGATCAAGCGCTTCCACAAGCAGTTGATGACCAGCCGCACCTACAAGCTCGCCTCCAGCGATGACGCCGGCGCGCTCGCCAAGGACCCCCAGAACGACCTGCACTGGCGCTTCAGCATGCGTCGCCTGACCGGCGAGGAGATCCGCGACTCGATCCTGGCCGTCGACGGCACGCTCAATCCCAGCATGGGCGGGCCGAGCGTGTTCCCGCCGATGCCGGCCGAGGTGCTCGCGACCTCGTCGCACCCCGCCGACGTGTGGGGCCATTCCTCGGCCGATGACGCCGCGCGCCGCAGCATCTACATCAAGGTGAAGCGCTCGCTGCTCTACCCGCTGCTCGCCGCCCACGACTTCGCCGACACCGATGCGAGCTGCCCGGTGCGCTTCGCCACCACCGTGCCGACCCAGGCGCTGACCATGCTCAACAGCACCCTGATGGCCGAACAGTCCGCGGCCTTCGCCCGGCGCCTGCGCAAGGAGGCCGGCAACGACGCCACCCAGCAGGTGCGCCTGGCGCTCGCCCTCGCCACGCAGCGCGCGCCCACGGACAAGGAAATCGTGCGCGGCCTCGGCTTCCTGCGCGAGTTGAAGCAGAAGGACCACCTCGCGGACGACCGCGCGCTCGAGACCTATTGCCTGATGGTGCTCAATCTCAACGAATTCGTCTACCTCGACTGACGTCCGCTCGCCGCCCCGACCGCATCCCGATCGCACCGGAATCCACCATGAACGATCCTACCAGCCAGTTCTGCCGCCGGACGCGTCGCGAATTCATGTGGCAGGCCGGCAACGGCTTCGCCGGCCTCGCCCTCGCCGGCATGCTCGGCGGCGAGTTCTTCGGCAAGCAGAGCGTCGCCGCCGACGGCGCCACGCCGTTCAAGAGCCCGCTGTCGCCCAAGGAGCCGCACTTCCCGGCCAAGGCCAAGAGCGTGATCTTCCTGTTCATGTACGGCGGTCCCAGCCAGATCGACACCTTCGACTACAAGCCCAAACTCTACCCGCTCGACGGCAAGACCATCCAGGTGAAGACCTTCGGCCGCGGCGGACACCGCAACGAGGGGCGCGTGGTCGGGCCGAAGTGGCAGTTCAAGCAGTACGGCAAGAGCGGCAAGTGGGTCAGCGACCTGTTCCCCAATCTGGCGACCTGCGTCGACGACATCGCCTTCATCCACTCGATGACCGCCGACTCGCCGATCCACGGCTCGGCGATGCTGCAAATGAACAGCGGACGCATCCTCAGCGGCAATCCGTGCATCGGCTCGTGGGTCAACTATGGCTTGGGTTCGGTGAACCAGAACCTGCCCGGCTTCGTGGTCATGCTCGACAAGACCGGGGGGCCGATCAGCGGCGCCAAGAACTGGTCGAGCGGCTACATGCCCGCGTCCTACCAGGGCACCGTGCTGCGCCCCACCGGCGTGCCGATCCTCGACCTCAAGGTGCAGGACGGCATGAGCGACGCGTCGCAGCGCCGCCTGCTCGACACCCTCAAGGCCTACAACCAGGAGCACGAGGCGACGCGCGTCAGCAACAGCGACCTGGCCGCGCGCATCCACAGCTACGAGCTCGCGTACAAGATGCAGCAGAGCGCGCCCGAGGCCGTCGACCTGACCAAGGAGCCGGCCGGCATCCAGGAGATGTACGGCATCGACAACGACCGCACCCGCGACTTCGGTTCCAAGTGCCTGCTCGCGCGCCGCATGGTCGAGCGCGGCGTGCGCTTCATCCAGCTCTACAGCGGCGGCGCGCACAACGACGACAACTGGGACGCGCACAGCGACGTGGTCAAGAACCACACGTTCCATGCCGGGAACACCGACAAGCCGATCGCCGGGCTGCTCAAGGACCTCAAGCAGCGCGGCCTGCTCGACTCGACGCTGGTGGTGTGGGGTGGCGAATTCGGCCGCCAGCCCACCGCGGAGTACAAGGAGGGCTCGGGCCGCGACCACAACGCCTACGGCTTCACCATGTGGATGGCCGGCGGCGGCATCAAGGGCGGCACCAGCGTCGGCCAGACCGACGAGCTGGGCGCGGCCGCGATCGAGGACAAATTCGCGGTCAAGCACCTGCACGCGACCATCCTGCACCAGATGGGCCTGGATACCAAGCGGCTGAACTACTTCTTCAACGGCCTGGACCAGACCCTGGTCGGGGTCGAGGGCGCCGAGCCGATCCGGAAGATCATCACCTGAGTCGGCTCATTCCACGCCTGGGCCCCGCGCCCAGCCGAAAACCACGGTTGTACCGGCATTCCTGGTTGCTCGCCATTCGCGGTGGATCCGATGCTTATTCGGGTCTCGTCGACCAAAACAGGAAAGACAGGATGGAACAAGAGGAACGGAGGAACGGAGGACAGCCAAGAGATGGCGATGCCGTTTTTCCCCATCTCGCTCTTTTCACCTGCCGCCTGCCTTCCTCCGTTTCTCTTGTTCGATCAGGTTTCGCTTACCCGCGGTGCACGGAAAGTTTCCACCTCGGACGATGAGCAACCGCATTCCAGCACCGACCTTAGTATCCTTCCTCCGTCCCACCCCGGAATCCACCCCATGCGCATGCGCCTCCTGTCCGGCCTCGCCGCCCTGTCGTTCACCGTCGCCGCACTCGGCGCCGCCGAAGGCGACAAGGTCGCCATCACCGGCAAGGGCCACCGCTTCTTCGCCGCCGACTACGACAAGCACATCATGCTGATCGTCGCCGCCGACGGGAAGGTCGAATGGAGCCGCCACATGGACGGCGGCGCGCACGACGCGTGGATGCTGCCGAACGGCCACATCTTGTGGACGCCGAGCGGCGACAAGGTCTTCGACCTCGATCCCAAGACCGACCAGCAGGTCCTGGTCTACGACTCCAAGACCAACGGCAACGAGCACGCCGACGTCCAGGTGCACGGCATCACCCCGCTGGAGGGCGGCGGCGTGGTGGTC
>JACDGQ010000480.1 GCA_013821615.1 Planctomycetota bacterium | reverse complement strand
GCGCGGATCCGGCGCTGGCAGCGTGCGCGTCACAGCGGCTCCAGGTCGACCCAGCGGCGCTCCTGCCACGAGCGTAGGCCGGCCTCGGCGAGCTGCACGCCCTTGGCGCCTTCGCGCAGCGTCCAGCGGAAGGGCTCGCCGAGCGCTACGTGGCGCAGGAACAGCTCCCACTGGATCTTGAAGGCATTGTCGTAGGTGGTGGCGTCGGGCACCTCGGTCCAGCGGTCGAAATGGTTCAGCGGGCTGTCGATGTCCGGATTCCACACCGGGCGCGGCGTGGCCGCGGCGTGCTGCGCCCAGCATTTGCGCAGCCCGGCCACCGCCGTGCCGTGGGTGCCATCGACCTGCACCGTGAGCAGGTCGTCGCGGCGCACGCGCACGTCCCACGAGCTGTTGAACTGGCAGATCACGCCGTTGTCGAGCTGGAAGGTCGCGTAGGCGCTGTCGTCGGCGGTGCACGCGTAGGGCTTGCCGTCCTCGCCGATGCGCTCGGGCAGGTGGGTCGCGCCCAGGCAGCTCACCCCGGTGACGTTGCCGAAAAGGTTGTCGATCACGTAGCGCCAGTGGCAGAGCATGTCGATGATGATGCCGCCGCCGTCCTGCTTGCGGTAGTTCCAGCTCGGCCGCTGCGCCGGTTGGTCGCCGACGTGGCCGGTGAACACCCAGTAGCCGAACTCGCCCCGCACCGAGAGGATGCGCCCGAAGAAGCCCTGCTCCTTGAGCATCTGCAGCTTGCGCAGGCCGGGCAGCCATAGCTTGTCCTGGACCACGCCGTTCTTGACCCCGGCGCGCTCGCAAACCGTAGCCAGGCGCAGCGCCTCGGCGGTGGTGACCGCGGTCGGCTTCTCGCAATAGATGGCCTTGCCGGCCGCGGCCGCGCGCTCGACGAAGCCGGCGCGCTGCAGGGTGCCGCTGGAGTCGAAGAACACCTGGTAGCGCGGGTCGGCCAGGACCTTGTCCAGGTCGGTGCTGTACGTCAGCTGCTGGCCCGCGCCCGTGTAGCGCTCGCACAGCGCCTGCAGGCGCGGTGCGCTGCGCCCGGTGAGGATCGGATCCGGCATCAGGGTGAGGTCGTCGCTGACGCGGATGCCCCCCTGCTGCATGATCGCCAGGATCGAGCGCACCAAGTGCTGGTTGGTGCCCATGCGCCCGGTGACGCCATTGAGGATGATGCCGATGGGACGGATGGTCATGCGCGGTCCGCGGGGGGTGGCTGGGCCCAGGTTAATCATATATGATATATTTCAAGGGAGAGCCCCGCGAGGTGCGACGAACCGCCTTTCACCGCGCGACGGCAGGCCGCGCGGCGCCGACGCAAATCCACATCCCACGTGCGCAAACCAGCATCAACAGACCACAAACGGGGAAACGACGCCCGCGCGGACCCGTATCATCTCGCGCCATGCCCTCACCCTCCCCGTCGAAGCCGCGCCCCCTTGCTGGACCGCCCCCAAGGCCATGTGGTAGCCTGGGCATGATGCGCGCCCCTCTCCTCCGCCGGCGCGGCGTCGCCACCCGCCTCGCCCTGCTCCTGCCGCTGCTCGCGCTGGCCCTGCCGGCGCGCGCCGCGGACAGCGCGGCCGACCTCGAATTCTTCGAGTCCAAGGTCCGCCCGATCCTCGCCGGCAGCTGCTACAAGTGCCACTCGCAGAAGTCCGAGAAGCTCAAGGGCGGCCTCTACGTCGACTCCCGAGCGGGCCTGATCACCGGGGGCGACACCGCCCCGGCCATCGTCCCCGGCAACCCCGCGAAGAGCCTGCTGATCGAGGCGGTCGCCTACACCAACCCCGACCTGCAGATGCCGCCGAAGACCCGGCTGTCGGCGCAGCAGATCGCCGACCTCACCGCCTGGGTCCAGCGCGGCGCGC
This sequence comes from Planctomycetota bacterium, assembly GCA_013821615.1. Taxonomy (GTDB): domain Bacteria; phylum Planctomycetota; class UBA11346; order UBA11346; family UBA11346; genus BOG-1363. The sequence goes on along the minus strand of JACDGQ010000480.1, from coordinate 1,576 downwards.
CGTGGCCGGCCGAAGCCGCTCCGACGACTGCCGATGCCGGCCTGAAGAAGCCCTTCGACATCGCGGGCCGTAAAAAGGAGTGGTGGGCGTGGCAGCCGATCGCGGCGCCCACCGCGCCCGCCGTGGCCGATGCGGCGTGGTGCCACGGCGACATCGACCGCTTCATCCTCGCCAAGCTGCAGGAGGAGCACCTGCAGCCCGCGCCGGCCGCCGACCGCCGCACCCTGATCCGCCGCCTGTCCTTTGATCTCATCGGCCTGCCCCCTACGCCGGCCGAGGTCGAGGCCTTCGTCGCCGATCCTGGTGCGCGCGCGGTCGCGGACGTGGTCGACCGCCTGCTCGCCTCGCCGCGTTTCGGCGAACGCTGGGGCCGGCACTGGCTCGACCTGGTGCGCTACGCCGACTCGCGCGGGCACGAGTTCGACTACGCCATCCCGAACGCATGGCAGTACCGCGACTACGTGATCCGCGCCTTCAACGCCGACCTGCCCTACGACCGCTTCCTGACCGAGCAGATCGCCGGCGACCTGCTGCCGCAGCCGCGCACCAACCCCGACCAGGGCTTCAACGAATCCGTGCTCGGCACCGGCTTCTGGCTGCTCGGCGAGGGCGTGCACTCGCCGGTCGACATCCGTCAGGACCAGGCCGACCGCGTCGACAACATGATCGACGTGCTGGGCAAGACCTTCATGGGCCTGACCATCGCCTGCGCGCGCTGCCACGACCACAAGTTCGACGCCATCGCCGCCAAGGACTACTACGCGCTCGCCGGCATGATCGAGAGCAGCACCTACCGCCAGGTGCGCTTCGAAACCGACCTGCCGCACCGCGCCATCGCCGACCAGCTGCAGCGCCTGCGCCGCGAGCACGGCCCGGCGATCGCCAAGGCCTTTGCAGACGGTTGCCGGCCGGTGCTCGACAAGCTCGACGCCTACCTGCTCGCCGCGCGCGACGTGCTGCGCAGCGCGCCCCTCGCCGCGAGCGGCGCCGATGAAATATTCGCCGATTTCGAGTCCGGCACCTACACGGGCTGGACGGCCACCGGCACCGCCTTCGGCGCTGGTCCGCGCACGCTCGAGACCATCTCGCCGATCCAAGGCCGCATCAACGGTGTCGGCCGCTACTTCGTCAACACCTACTGCCACGAGACCAGCGGCGACGACGCCACCGGCACGCTGACCTCGCGGAACTTCACCATCGGCAAGCCCTGGCTGAACCTGCTGGTCGGCGGCGGCGACTACGCCGGCCAGACCTGCGTCGACCTGGTCATCGACGGCGCGCGCGTGCTCACCGCCACCGGCCGGCGCAACAACCAGATGTTCCCGGTCGCCTGGGATCTGCGCCCCTTCCAGGGCCGCACGGCGTGCATCCGCATCGTCGACGAACGCACCGGCCCGTGGGGCAACATCGGCGTCGACCACATCGTGTTCAGCGCCGCGCCCGGCGATGCCGGCGCCGTCACCGCGCACGTGGCGCCGACGGACGATCCGGCGGAAACCGCGCGCATCACCGCGCTCGCCCGGGAGCGCGGCCTGGACGCGCCCACGCTGCTCGCCTGGATCGCGCACCTGACCGC
>JACDGQ010000479.1 GCA_013821615.1 Planctomycetota bacterium | reverse complement strand
GCATGCCGCCCACCGGCATCCCGGGATTGAGCTGGTACGCATGCCAGCGCACCACCGCCGTCCCCGGCGCCAGTCCCGCGAGCGCCTCTTCCAGCCGGCGCTTGCCGATCCAGCACCACGGGCAGATGACGTCGGAGTGGATATCGATGGCGATGGGCATGGGTGCCTCACCACCGCATGTGCACGCCCTGATGGAAGAACCCCCCACTCGGCCCCTCCGCCCCGAGCGTGGCGAGCGCAACCGTGGTGCGTGCGCCTTCGACCACGCCGAGCGGGGCCTGGTCGCCGCCGAGATCGGTCTTCACCCAACCGGGATGGGCGGCGTTGACCTTGATCGGCGTGCCAGCGAGCGCCAGGGCGAGTTCGATGGTGTAGAGGTTGACCGCCGCCTTCGAGGTGTCGTAGGCCGTGTAGCGCGCCTGGAAGATCGGCGAATTGGGGTCGGAGTGCTCGGCACACGAGCCGAGGATGCTGGTCAGGTTGACGATGCGCCCGGCCGGCGACTTCTTCAGCAGCGGTAGGAAGGCCTGGGTGACCGCGATCAGGCCGAAGAAGTTGGTCTCGAAGACCCGGCGGTAGGTCGCCAGGGTGGTGCTCTCCGGCCCGGTCTCCGCCGCGTGGTCGAGGATGCCGGCGTTGTTGATCAGGATGTCGAGGCGGCCGTGCTCCGTGGCGACGCGCGCGGCCGCAGCCGCGATCGAAGGCTCGTCGATGACCTCCAAGGGCAGCACGCTGGCGCTGACGCCGTCCTTGGCGAGGTCGGCGACCGCGGCGGCGCCGCGCCCGGCATCGCGGCTGCCGAGCAGCACGGTGATGCCCAGGCGGCCGAGCTGGCGCGCGGTCTCCAGGCCGATGCCCTTGTTGGCGCCGGTGATCAGGGCGATGCGGGAGGCGGTTGCCATGGCTGGTCCTTGCGGGTTGGTGGACCACCACCTGAGCGGCCGTCATGGCGACCGCCAGCGCCGCGCACCTCGGCGTTCGGCACGCTCCTGTGATCGGCAGTGTGCACGCGCCCTTGGCCAATCCACTCGCACCATGCGCTGAAAGCCCGGGCGCGGCGTCGCAGCTGTAGGCCTTCATGTACCGCTTCTCGCGGCACGTCTGACGGAAAAGCTGCTTTGGTGGTGGATTTCGGAATTGATGCAAGCGTAACGCGACCAGAGCGCCGACCTGCCCGCACCGGTTACCTGTGTGCCGCTCGCGCGGCCACACAGGAAACCACGGGAAAACGCTGACTTATTGGTACTCCCAACGAGATTCGAACTCGTGTCGCCGGCATGAAAGGCCGGTGTCCTAGGCCTCTAGACGATGGGAGCGGGTGACGGCGGGGCAGTGTTCAGCCATTGCCAGGCGGCGCAAGGGGCTTCGCCACCCTCCCAGGGCCTTGCCCCGGCCCTGGCCAGACCCCCTGCGCCGAAGCGAAAACCCAGTACAGGCTGGTGCTTGCGGCACTCCGGTAGATTGACCATCCGGGCTGTCCGCCTATCGTCCACGGCTCGGAGGTGGCGGGATGGCCAAGATCACGGTGATGTTCGGATCCGATCCCCAGGGTGAGTTCACCCTCGACAAGGACGAGATGCGCGTCGGACGCGCCACCGACTGCGAGATCGTGGTCGACAACCTCGGCGTCTCCCGCCACCACTGCTCGGTGGTACGCGATGGCGAGGGCTGGGCGGTGCTCGACAAGGGCTCCAACAACGGGACCTTCGTCGCCGGCCAGCGCATCACCAAGCATCCGCTCAAGCACCTCGACCGCGTGGTGATGGGCAAGCACAGCCTGATCTACGACGCGCATGCCAACGCCGACGGCGGCGACAAGAAGAAGACCGCGCAGGGCATGGGCGGCGAGATGACGATGTTCGTCGACCAGTCCGCGCTCGCCAAGGCGATGGCCGGCGATCCCAACCAGAAGCGCATGGCGATCGCCCTCGACCAGGGCGGCCGCCAGGTGATGGTGCCGCTCGCCAAGGACGAGACCACGGTCGGCGCCGCGACCGCGGCCGACATCCCCGCCAAGGGTTTCCTGGTGCGCCCCATCCAGGCCAAGATCGTCAAGGCCGGCAATGGCCACCACCTGATCGCCACCGGCGGCTGGCGCGCGGTCAGGGTCAATGGCCAGAAGACCACCGACAGCGCGCTGAAGGCCGGCGACGTGATCACCATCGCGGGCCACGTCTTCACCTACAAGCAGGCGTGATGGGCGGGATCCGGCGCAGCGTCGCGGCCGGCGCCGTGGCCGGGCTGCTCGTGCTGATCTGCAGCTGTGGCGACGAGCCGGCGCGCAAGCCGCCGCGACCACCGCGCGTGCCGGCCTTCTACCCCGAGCAGTTCCCCGACATCCCGCTGCCCCGGCCGGGCTACCAGATGCAGCCGAATGACGATCAGCTCGCGGTCGCGCTCGCCGGCGGCAGCGTGCGGCGCTTCGAGGTGAGCATGATCCAGCGCGAGAACGCCGCGCCGCAGAAGCCCGCCGAGCTGCTCGCCGAGGTGCGGCGCCAACTCGCGTCCAGCGGCTGGCAGGCGGTGTCGACCGATGCCGCCAACCAGCGCTGGCACAAGGGGGGCGAGGACCTGTTCATTGAGACTGGACGGGCGGACTCGCGCACTACCATCCGCTACCACCTGCGGCCGGCGACTGCGCCGACCCCCTGATTTCCCCGGCGCGCCGCCTGGTCCGCGCGCCCACCCGAGACCATCCAATGGCCAACGTCCCCGACTCCGCCGGCCCCACCACCAGCTATTCCGATCCGATCTATGACCGGCTCGAGACCCTGTCGCAGCGCGTGGTGCGGCGCCTCGGTTTCCTGATCGCCGCCCTGATCGTGATCGTGGTGGTGGCCGTGATCGTGCACTCGCGCATGCAGGAGTCGCCCGCCGCCGCCAGCGTCTACGCCTTCCAGAAAGCCGGTGAGGAGCGCGACCCCGCCAAGCGCGAGGCCGCCTACACCACCCTGGCCTCCGACGAGCAGATCACTCCGTTCTTCCGCGCCCGCGCCTACATCGAACTCACCCAGGCCGCGCTCGCCAAGCCCGATGCCGCCGCCGCCAAGGCCGCCGCCGCCAAGGCCGTGGAATGGGCGCAGAAGGCCGATGACCAGGATATCGAACTGGTCGCCGGCCTGAGCCAGGCCGCCACCACTCTCGATGCCGGCGACTTCCCCGCCGCCGAGAGCGCCTACCTCAAGCTCGAGCGCAAGGCCGGCAGCAAGGCCCAGGACCGCCAGATCGCCGCCATCCTCGGTGCCGCCAAGGCCCAGGAGAAGCAGAACAAGATCGACGACGCCATCGCCAAGCTCGAGACCGTCATCAGCCGTTCCGATGCGGGCGCCCGGCAGCTGATCGATTTGGCCCGCCAGGAATACTGGCGTCTGAAGCGTCAGCAGGCCGGCCCGGCGCTTGCGGCGCCCGCCGCTGGTGCGCCTACGGCGGGTGCGCCCGTCACTGCCGCGC
>JACDGQ010000478.1 GCA_013821615.1 Planctomycetota bacterium | reverse complement strand
GGATGTGGTCGAGGACGCTGCGCAGCTGACGGTATTCCGGGCGGAAATCGTGGCCCCAGTGCGAGACGCAGTGCGCCTCGTCGACCGCGACCAGGCAGAGCTGCTCGGCGATCGCCGGCAGGATGTCGCCGACCACCAGGCGCTCGGGACTGAGGTAGAGCAGATCGAGCGTGCCGGCGGCGAGCGCCTCGCGGATCTGGCGGCGCTCCTGCTCGCCGACGTTGGTGTGCAGGGCGCCGGCCGACAGGCCGGCCTCCTTCGCCGCCGCGACCTGGTCGTCCATCAGCGCGATCAGCGGCGACACCACCAGCACCAGACCGGCGCCGCAGGCCGCCGGCACCTGGTAGCACAGGCTCTTGCCACCGCCGGTGGGCAGCACGATCAGGCCGTCGCGCCGGGCCAGCACATTCGCGACGGACTCGGCCTGGAGCGGCCGGAAGGCATCGTAGCCCCAGTAGCGGCGCAGGGCCGCCGCGGGGCTGAGCTTCTCGCGCACCCGCACCGGCAGCGGCGCCGCGCGCAGGTCGGCCAGCGAGCGCACCGGCGTCAGGCCCTCAACGTCCGGCAGCTCTTCGATCTCGCTGATATCCTCGAGCGGTTCCGGCATGGGCTTAGGATGGCTGGCTTGAAGGGGCTGTCCATGGTGGCGGGCCGTTACCCGGACCCCAGACACGAGACACGAGACACGAGACACGAGACACGAGACACGAGGGACAGCAGGTTACAACCCTTCGGCAGACACCCCCTGGTCCAAATGAGGGCCTCAGGTCCTCCACGCACGTGTTGGCCGGCGTCCTCGAGTCTCGTGTCTCGCGTCTCGCGTCCGGGGTCTCCCCTCACGCAGGCGGAATCGGCCCGGTCAACACCACCATCAACGCGGTGGCGGCAGCAGCCTCCGCACGCCGCCGGCTGGAGCCGGTACCGCTGCCGGTGGATTCGGCGATGGTCGCGCTGGCGGTGAACTCGGGCTCGTGGTCGCTGCCGCCGCTGCGTGCGCAGGTGTAGATGGGCAGGCGCTTGTGGTGCTCGAGGCACCAGGCCTGGAGGCGCATGCGCGCGTCCTCCTCGCCGCTGGCGGGGTCGGCCAGGCGCGTGGCGAGCAGGCGCTCGACCGCGATCAGCAGCGGCGCCCAGCCACCTTCGAGGAAGATCGCGGCGAGCACGCTCTCCATCAGGTTGGCCTTGACCGAGTCCGGCCAGGGGATGCTCATCTGCGCGCCGACCAGGCAGTGCGGCAGCAGGCCGATGTCCTCGATCGCCCGGGCCAGGGTCTGACGGCTGACCAGGTGGGACTTGAGGCGCGAGAGCTGGCCCTCGTCGGCGTCGGGGTGGCGCTGGTAGAGCAGCAGGCAGAGCGCCCCGCCAAGCAGGGCGTCGCCGAGGAACTCGAGGCGCTCGTTGGCGTCGCGCAGCTTGACCGCGTCGCTGGCCTGGGCGCCGCAGCGGCTGGCGTGGGTGCAGGCCTTGAGCAGGGCGGCGGGCGCGGTGAAGCGGTAGCCGAGGCTGGACTCGACGGTGGCGATCCGGGATGCGTCGCTTTCGGACATGGGCCTGGAAAGTAGTCCGGTGCCCGCCATAAGGAAGCCCGTGACGACGGCCGCCTTCCTGCAGACCTGTCGCGGGTGCCAACGCGAATTCCGCGCCCCGGCGTCGCTGGTCGGCAAGACCGTGGCCTGCCCGCACTGCAAACGCTCGATCAACATCATCGCCAGCGCGCCCCTGAGCGACGACCGCCTGGTCGGTCGCGAGCTGGGCGGCTGCCGATTGAGTAAGCGCCTGGGCGCCGGCGCGATTGGCGTGGTCTACGAGGCCGAGCAGCTCTCGGTCGGCCGCGCGGTGGCGGTCAAGATGCTGACCAGCCGCGCCGCCGCCGACGCCAAGGTGGTGCAGCGCTTCCAACGCGAAGCCAAACTCTGCGCCGCCATCCAGCATCCCAACGTGGTCAGCGTTTACGATTGCGGCTTCGAGCGTGGCGTGCACTACCTGATCATGGAGTACGTCGACGGCTCGACCCTCGCCGGCATGATCGAGGAGGCCAAGCGCCTGCCCTGGCAGCAGGCCGCGCGCCTGGTGCTGCAGGTCGCGCGCGCGCTCGAGCACGTCCACGGCATCGACATCATCCACCGCGACATCAAGCCGGCCAACATCCTGGTCAACACCGCCGGCACGGCCAAGCTCGCCGACCTCGGCCTGGCCAAGCAGATGGAGGACGAGGGCGCCGAGAACCCCATGGCGCTGACCATGCAGGGCGTCGCGCTCGGCTCTCCGGCGTACATGCCGCCGGAGCAGATCCGCTCGGCCAAGGATGCGACCAAGGTCTCGGACCTCTACGCGCTCGGCGCGACGCTGTACGAGTGCATCACCGGCGACCTGCCCTTCAGCGGCCGCACCGGCCCCGAGGTCATGACCAAGGTGCTGCGCGAGCCGCCGCGCCCGGCCCGCGATCTGGTCCCCGACCTGCCGCCGGCGATCGTCTTCTTCCTCGACCGCGTCCTGCAGAAGGAGCCGCGCATGCGGCCGCAGAGCGCCAGCCAGTTCATCGTCGAACTCGAGGACGCGCTCAACTTCCCCGACCGCAACCGCGCCCCGCCCGCGAGCGCGAAGCGCAGCGGCACCAAGACCACCACCAAGGCCGCCACCGGCACGGTGTCGAGCGGCGCGCGCAAACGCGCCCGGAAGGAAGGCCAGGGCACCACCGTCGCGATCATCGGGCTGGCGGTGCTGCTGGCGGGGTTGCTGGTGTACTTGTTCGTTTATACCTGAGGACGCACGGGGCTGCAGGGCGCATGAGGCTGGTGCCGCGCTTTAGCGGAAGGCGCGAGGCGCGAGAATGCTTCCAGAAATGGCTCCGGTGCCCGGGATGCGCGCATCCCCATCGAGTCGCGCTGTCGTTCTCGCGTCTCGTATCTCCTGCATTCCCTAGCGCCTCGCGCCTAACGCCTCCCCAAATCAGTACCCGTCCACCGTTCCCGGGTTCGCCCCTTGGGCGGCTCCATAAGCTTCCTATGTTCAAAGTGTGAAGACCGATTTCCACCTGCACACCTGGCACAGCGACGGGGCCCTGGCCCCGGGGGCGCTGCTGGCGGCGGTGCGCCAGGCGCAGGTCGAGTGGTTCGCGGTCACCGATCACGACACCCTGGCGGGCTGGAGCGCGCTGCGCGGCACGCCGGGGCTGCTGCCCGGCGTCGAGGTCACCTCGGGCCGGGACGGGCGCGAAATCCACGTGGTCGGGCTGGGCATCAACCCGGACCAGGGCGGCCTGGCGGCCTTCCTGGCCGGGATCCGCGCCACGCGCCTGGAGCGCCTGGCGGTGCTGATCGCGCGCCTGCCGGTGGACGTCGCGCGCGGCGTGACCGTGGCCGACCTGCGCGACCGCCGCGCCGGACCGGAAGGCGCGCTCGGACGCCTGCACCTGGCGCGCGAGCTGGTGCGGCGCGGCGGCATCCCCTCGG
>JACDGQ010000477.1 GCA_013821615.1 Planctomycetota bacterium | reverse complement strand
GCCATCACCGGTGCGGTAGGTGCCGGCGCTGTGCCACGCCATGCGGATGAACAGCGGACCGTAGTGACCGAAATCCGCCGGCCACCACGGCTGCGAGGCGGTCATCACAGCGGCGAGGTCCCTCTTCAAGGCCGCCAGGTCGAGGCTCTCGAATTCCTTGGCGTAGTCGAAGTGCTCTGCCAGCGGATTGGATTTGGCGGAGTGCTGATGCAGAAGATCGAGCCGCAGCTGGGTCGGCCACCAGTCGCGGTTGGACGTGCCCGCGCCGGTCGCGTTCGATGAGGGTTCCTGACGTACCGGGAGCTTGCCCGACTTCTGATCGTCGAGAACGGGCGCCGGGGTGTCCGTGGGCAGCTTGTCGTTGGTCACGGGGTTCTCCTGGTGGGTTTTTTCTGTGCGGAAACCTGGACCTTGCGGGCGCACTGCGCGCAGACGCCGCGCACCTCGACGTGCGCGTCGACGACGCTACCGATGCGCGTCACCGCTTCCGGAAGGCGCAGGCTGTTCAGAGGGGGGCTGTGGAAGTCCCGCACGAGACCGCAGCGCACGCAGACGTAGTGGTGATGCGGGCTGAGGTTTGCATCGAAGCGCATGCCATCCCGCTGCGGACCCAGGGTCGTGGCCAGCCCCAGGTCATGGAGCAGCCACAAGGTCCGGTACACCGTGTCCAGGGATACCGTCGGCAGGCGCGGCCGCACGGCCCGGAAGATCGTCTCGACGTCCGGGTGCGCCTCGTTCGCGACGATTTCCCGGAAGATCTCGAGCCGCTGGTGCGTGAGCTTGACGCCGGCCGATTTGACGGTCGTCGTGATGTGGTCCAGGCGACGCTCGGCCTCGGGATGTCGCATCTTGCCCATGGATTCCTATCTGCGGTTCATCCGCAGATAGGAAATGGATGTCATTGCTGAATCGAGTCAACGGGAAAAGGCAGACGACCCGCCGCGTGTCCAGTCAGCAGGATGGTGGTAGAAGCCGCGACCCGCCCGCGTGGTCCTATCCTCCACACGGGTGACCCGGCATCGGGATGCCGTGCTGGCTGTCCATGCACCCGTCCATGTACGTCCATGAATCCGGTCCACTGGAATCCACCCGCTCACTGCACGATCAGTCCCTTCGCCAAGGGCGCATAGAAACTCTCCGGATGTTTCTGCGCGAACGCTTCCGCCCGCTTTGCGAAGTGCGGATCCCGCCGCGCATCGAATGGCAGGGCCGCCAGCTTCTGGTACTCCTCACCTACGGCATAAGCCGGGTCCTTGCGGAGTTCGGCGGCACGATCGCGATAGGCCTTGCCGACATCGCCCGGATGAAAGCGGGCCAAGGTGGTGGCGATTTCCGCGGCGGTGCAGACATCACCGGTCAAGGCGAGAGTCGAGATCCGCTCCGTCATCGTCATCTCCCATGCGACCACCACGGCCACGCTGGCGGCGGCGGCCTCCGCCACTGCCGGGTCCTTGTCCATGGTCAGCTTCTCGAGCGCTCTGCATCCCACGGTGAAGGCCCCGTCCGCGATCAGCTCCTCGACGCGCGCCACCTTGGGGACGGGGGACGGGGTCGCGAAGACCGGGACGATGTGACCCGGATCCTCCTGCAGCAACTGGTTGACCGCTGCGGGTGTCGCGTCCTTGCGGCGTGCGATCAGACCCTTCACCACCTCGCGCTTCTGCGGCCAACCGTGCTTGAGGGTGGCGCGCCACACCGCGCAGTGGGCGAACCAGCCGTATCTGCCGTCGCTGGCGTCAGCGCCGAGGATCACCGAATGCTTGGTGCAGTCGATGCCATCGGCGCTGCCGTAGAGCAGCACCGACTCGTCGATGGTCACGGCCATCTCGGTCCCGCACAACTCCATCACCATGGTGTACCAGTGACCGGTCTCCAGCCGGGTGCGCACGCTGTCGATCTGGTCGTGCGCGTCCTTCCCCACGCCCGGCATGCGTTGGATGTCGACGGAATCGCGGTGGAAGTTCCAGCGCAGGCAGTGGCCGGTCGGCCCGCCCTCCATGCCCATGCCGAGGGTCCCGACGCCGTCGGCGAAGCGGAAGGACATCTGCATGACGATGTCCGTCATCGGCATCGACTGCTCGTGGTAGAGCGCGTGGCCGCCTTTGTAGGTGACGCGCAGCAGGCCCTCGGCGCTCGTCCATTCGCCGGCGGAAAAACCTCCCCAGGCGCCGCTGGGCGTGGTGGCATCGAAGTCGTCCCGGAAGAGCTGCTCGCCGCGGTCACACATCACGGTGCGCAGGATGCGCGCAGCGGGGGCGGTGACGGGTTGCGGCGCAGGGGTCGCTTCCTGGGCCGCGGGGAGCGGGATGCAGGCGCAGAGGCAGATGGCGATGGGCAGGCGGCGCATGGCGTGGACCCGGAGGGGAGGCGGTTCGGGGATGACCCTGGATTTCTACCGGGTGACAGTGCGTTGGCGAGAGCTCGTCGATCACTTCACCCCGCGAATGAAGTGGGTGCTCGGACGTGCTGGATGCGACGCGAGAATGCTGCGATTCCCCAGCCTCATGAGGTGCTACGTGCCGTCGCTGTTGCCGCCCGGCCCAGCCCGGCCGGGTTGGGACGGTTGCCGGCTTTGGGCTAGCGGTACTGATCCGCTGGCCATGGTGCGACGTGGCAGGTGTACTGGGAAGGTGATGGCGGCGCCCAGCCGTCTCGCAGCGGATGCGCGCGATGCCCCTGATCGTCCGCGCGGGCGCCCACCCGCCGAGAAAGCTGGCAGACGCATGAGCATGACCGGAATGGACAGTGGCCTGGGAGAATTGCGGGCGCCGCAGCTGCTGCAGGCGTACGAGCGGGCCATCGATGAGAACATCATCTCGTCCATCACCGACGTGGCTGGCGTGATCCTGCACGTGAATGAGCGGTTCTGCGAGACCTCGCGTTATGCTTCCGCGGAACTCGTCGGGCAGAACCACCGCATCGTGAACTCGGGGACCCATCCCAGGGAGTTCTTCGCGACGCTGTGGCGGACGATCGGCAGAGGCGCGGTCTGGCACGGCGAAATCAGGAACCGGGCCAAGGACGGGACCTTCTACTGGGTGGATTCCGTCATCGTGCCGATCAAGGACGCTGCGGGCACCATCACCGAGTTTTTGTCGCTGCGCACGCTGATCACCGAGCGCAAGGAGCTCGAGCGGAAAAAGGAGGAGCACCTCAGCGCGCTCGAGACCCTGCTGGTCATGACCTCGCGCAACCTCCGCGATCCGTTGTCCGCGTGCCTGAAGCACCTCGACCGCATCGACGCGGGCCGCGCCATGGACGCCGGCCAATTGCGCGCCGCGGCGGACACCATGAAGGAGAACGTGCTGCAGCTCGACGCCTTCACCAGGGAGCTGGGGACCTTCATCCGGGATATGAAGGTCTGACTGAGCCGCGCAGTTCAGGACGGCGGCCTGGTCTCCCGCTTTCCGCCACGTGGTCGCGCGCGAGCGCGCCCAGCGGGTCGCGCTGGCGCACGACTC
>JACDGQ010000476.1 GCA_013821615.1 Planctomycetota bacterium | reverse complement strand
GAACAGGAGGGCGCGGAGGCGCGGAGGGGAGAAGGAGGAAAGCCTTGAGGGCGGATCGGCCCAGGTTTTTTTTGCGCTACGGCAGCTGCGCATGCGCGTCGGCCAAGAATCGCAAAACGACATGGAGAATAGGAAGTCACGACCGAGTCCGGGACCAGGCGGCCTGCTGCTCTTCCTCCGCTCCTCCGCGCCCTCCTGTTCTATCCGGCCGTCCCGACGCCCCAATTGGGAGGGCGAGACCTCACCCCGCGGCGACGCAGGGCTCCGCCCGCTGCTGGCGTTGCTGGCTCCAGCTCGCGATGCCGCGGCGCCGGCGCTGCCAGGCGACCGCGTCGGTGGAGATGCCGACCTCGTCGGCGATGGCGCGATCGGGCTCGCCGCCCAGGCGGGCGATGATGGCGGGCGTCCACAGATCGTGGCGGAAGCGCGGGATGCCGGCCAGCGCGCGCTGCAGACGCACGGTTTCCGCATTCACGCCCAGTTGCGTGGCCACGTCGTTGTCGGGCATGGTGCCCAGCAGGGCGCGCACCCGCGGCGACATCCAGTCCACCTTGGTGCGGATCAGGCGCGGGATGCCCAGTTCGTGGCGTTTGGTGGTCACCGTCATCGGTGCCAACCCGTGGATGCGTGCGATTTCGAGGTCGGGAACTTTGCCGAGCTGGCGCAGCATCGGCACCGTCCACTGCACGGTGTTCCAGCGCGTCGCCGCCGGGATGCGGCAGGCGCGGCGCTTGTGGGCGGCGGTGCTCGCCGCCATGCCGTGTCGCTGCGCGAACTGGTGGTCGGAAAGTGTGGCCAGCTCGCGCAGCATCGCCGCCGTCCAGGTGATACCGGCGCTGGAGGCGCCATACGGCGGCAGGGCGAGGCGGCGGCGGCGCCAATAGACGCAGGGAATGGGTACGTTCCACAGCCGGGCGAGTTGGCCGTCGCTGGCCAAGCCGAGGTAGGCCTCGTGCTCGGGCGTCCAGCGCACCTGGGTACACCGCCCGCCGTCGAGGTGGCGCTCCAGGCAGGGCAGCGCGCCGGCGCGGCGCAGGATGCGCGTCAGGCGGCGGGTGCCGAGATCGGGATCGGCCGATTCGGCGCCCGGGGACAGGCGCGGGGTAGCGGTGAACGATTCGTCGGATGAGTGGGTCATGGCGGTGGCCGACGGAGCGGGTTCTCAGGGAGGCGGTCGCGGTGATCGTGGCGAAGCGCGTCCGGATCAGCAAGACCGCAAGCGGCCCATGGGAACCCGGATGGTGCTCAAAACGATCAGGGAGGTGCGTAAAGCGGCGCCTACCTATGCGGCGATCCAGCCTGGACTCACGGAAAATTCAGTGGGTAGACGATTTCACAGCGGGAATCACCAAAGGGCCTGAAATTACCTGAAGGCACCCGGGCGAGCTGTGCATCCCCTGCGCAACCGGCGTGGGGTGGGACCCCGCGTCACAACGCCACCGCCGCCGACGAGAGCCGGGCACAGTACGGGTGGGCTTTAAAATCGCCTGAACGCGCCGCGTCCCGTGGGCGCGGTCACCCGCGCGGCAGCCCCAACTGCACCTGCACATTGCGCGGCAGCGCGAACATCCCCGCCTGCAGTCCCGGATGCCAGCAGCGCAAGTCCTTGTGCCAGGGCTGGGCAGTGGGCGTGGTCTCGCCGGCGCCGTTGCGGCAGCGGGCGACCGCCCATTGGCCGCCCGGGAAGCTGGGGATGGTCATCAGGTAGACCGCATTGTCCGGGAAGCGCTCGCCGAGCTTGCGCACGGTGGTGCGGCATTCGTCCCCGGAGAAGGTCGGGCAGCCGAGCGGCGCGACTAGCAGGCCGCCATCCTTGAGGCGGCGGAATACCGAGTCGGCGAAGCTGAGGGTGTGGAAAACGTCGCTGGCGGCGTTGGTCAGCTCGCAGGCGTCGACGATGATGACGTCGAACTGGTGCGGGCAGTCGCGCAGGTAGCGGTGCGCGTCGTCGATGACCAGCTCGACGCGCGGGTCGTTCAGGCAGCTCGCCGCGGTCGGGAAGAAGCGTCCGCATACCTCGACCACCTGGCGGTCGATCTCGACCACGGTGACGCGCTTCACACCGGGATAGCGCAGCACCTCGCGCGCCACGCCGCCGTCGCCGCCACCGAGGATGAGCACGCGCTCGGCATTGCCCGCCACGCTGAGCGTGGGATGGACCAGGCACTCGGAATAGAGCGCCTCGTCGAAGTCGGTGAGCGCGATCGAGCCGCCCAGCGTCAGCACCTTGCCGAAGGCGTGGCTGTCGTAGACCGCGATGCGTTGGAACGGCGAGGTGCCGCTGAACAGGCACTCGCGCAGCTTGAGCTTCAGCCCGGCGCTGTCGCCGTACAGGTCTTCCAGCCACAGGTTCAGGTTCTCGTTGGACATGTTCGGGATCCCGGGATTTTAACCGCCAAGACGCCAAGGCGCCAAGGGGAGAGGGTCAATCGACGACGACGATCTTGGCGCGCGGGAAGAAGTTGAAATCGGTGGCGCTGGCCGAGGTGTAGGCGCCCATCATCGGGCTGGTCACCAGCTCGCCGCACTCGAGCTCGGGCAGCATGATGTCGTTGTAGATGACATCGATGGAATCGCAGGTCGGTCCGGCGACCACGCTCAGCTTCTCGGCGCCGGTGGCCTTGCCCTCGAGGCGGGCGAGCGGCATGAACTGGTAGTCGCAGTGGTCGTAGAGCTTGCCCGAGTAGCTACCGTAGAGGCCGTCGTCGAGGTAGTACCACATGCGGCCCTGCCGCTCGGCCTTGCCCATCACCGATGCGACCAGGGTCATCGCCGGGGCGGAGATGAAGCGTCCCGGCTCGGCGATCAGGCGCACGCCGGGGAACAGGCGCTCGAGCTCGGCCGCGATCGGGTGGCAGTAGTAGTGGATCGGCATCACCTGGTCGGTGTAGGGCACCGGGTAGCCGCCGCCGATGTCCAGGGTGTCGAGACGGATGCCGTCGAGGGCCGCGAGGTTGAAGAGCTGGCGGCAGAACGAGATCGCCTCGATGTACTTGAAGTTGTTGAGCAGCTGCGAGCCGGCGTGGAAGCTCAGTCCGCGCACTTTCAGGCCCATGCCCACCGCCTTGCGCAGCAGGTCGAGGCCGTCCTGGGGTTGCACGCCGAACTTCAACGACAGGTCGCACTGCGCCTCCTTGTTGCGGAAGCTCAGGCGCATGATGAGTTCGATGCGGTCCTTGTACGGCAGGAATTTTGGCAGCTCGTATGGGTTGTCGAAAATGAATGTGCGGCAGCCGTAATCGAGCGCGTAGCGGATGTCTTGGTCGCGCTTGATCGGATGGGTGTGGATGGTGCGCGTCGGATCGACACCGACATCACGCACCACGTCGACTTCGCCGCTGGTGGCGAGGTCGAACCAGCCGCCCTCGTCCTTGATCGCCTGCACCACCGCGGGATGGGGCAGCGGTTTGAGAGCATAGTGCAGCTGCACGCCCGGCAGCGCCTGCTGCAGGGTGCGGTAC
>JACDGQ010000475.1 GCA_013821615.1 Planctomycetota bacterium | reverse complement strand
GCTCGGCGCCCTGCCGCGCCTGATCCTGGCGCTGCCGCCGCTGCCGCTCGACGCCAACCTGCGCGCCCAGGCCGAGGAGCGCCGCGACCAGCTGCTGCGCTCCGCCACCCTGCTGCAGTGGACGGTGGTCGACCTCGGTCGCGTCGCCGGCGACCCGGAGCAGGCCAATCGCGTCGCCGAGGGCGTGTACGCACGCTACCCGGTGGGCCCGGCGCAGCAGCGCATGCGGGAGGCGTTGAAGCAGGTGGTGGAGCGGTAGAGGAAGGGAAGAAGGGGAGGCAGGAGGGGTGGAGGGAAGAAGGGGGTCGGCTCCAGGTGACCGTGTCCCTTGCGATGCTCACGTCATTTTTTCCTGCACGACGTCGCGGCGCGAGGGTCAGGTTCCCTCAGTCCTGCTCCCCTCCGGCCTTCCCCTTCTTCACTCCGGCTGTCCCCTCTGCCCTCCGGCTGTCCTCTTCCCCCCGCTCTAAGTCACCACTGCCCCCTTGTTTCCGCTACAGACCGTGATTAGTCTGCCACCCATGCGTTACCTCCTCGCCTCCATTTCTCTCGCCGCCCTCTTCGTCACCGGTTGCCGCGAGCGGCAGTCGATGCGCGTGGTGCCTGACCGCCAGGAACATGCCTACACCGATGAAAAGCAGTCAAAGGGCGGCGGTGGCCTGACCAATGATCGGGTTTCCGGTCCAGGCGAGCAGTGGATCACGGTCAAGCCGGGCCAGTCCCTGACCCAGATCGCCAAGCTCTACGGCACGACCACCCGTGAGATCATCGAGCGCAACGATCTCGGCGACAGCCTGCCCAAGGTGGGCCAGAACCTGATCGTGAACAACCCGAACGCTGCTGCCGCTCCCGCCGGCAAGTAAGCGACCGCGCCGGCCGCCATGGTGCCCGGACGCCTGCTGCTTGCGACGGGCAACGTCAAGAAGCTGCGTGAGCTGCGCGAGATCCTGATCCCGCTCGGGCGCGCCGTGCTCGCCCCCGACGACCTCGGCTACGATCCGCAGGTCGTCGAGGACGGCGACACCTTCGAAGCCAATGCCATCAAGAAGGCCGCCGCCGGCCTCGCGGCCACCGGTGTGTGGACCCTGGCCGACGATTCTGGCATCGAGGCGCGCGCCCTCGGCTGGCGTCCCGGGGTCTACAGCGCGCGCTACGCCGGCGAACCGTGCGACGACGAGGCCAACAACCGCAAGCTCATCGCTGAACTCGCGGGCGAGGCCGACAAGCACGTGCGCTACCGCTGCGTCATCGCCCTCGCCCGCCCGGGCCAGGCGCCCCTGACCTGGTCCGGCACCTTCGTCGGCGAGCACACCGCGACGCGCCGCGGCGCGGGCGGCTTCGGCTACGATCCGTACGTGCTGATCCCTGAGCTGGGCAAGACCGTCGCCGAGTTGAGCGCCGATGAGAAGCACGCGCGCAGCCATCGCGGGCAGGCGCTGCGCGGATTCACGGATTGGTTGAAGAAGCAGGGGATGTCGAAGGCAGTCGGACGTCCGACGTCCGACGTCCCGTGATGCTGCGGCGGCTGCCAAGCCCAGCATTTGCCGTCAGGAACGCGCGTTTCCCGATTACATCGTCCGCGCTCGACATGCGTCGGACGGCGGCCGTCGGCCGTCGGACGTCCGTCTGATGCGCACCCGCTCCCGCCTGCTGCTCGGCTTCGTCGCCGTCCACATCGTGCTGTCGGTGGTGATGGGCGCGGCTGCATGGCGCTGGCTCGACGTCTCGATGCGCGCGCAGGCCGAGGACAGCGCGCGTTCGCTCGGCCGGGTCATCGCCCAGGGCGGTTTCCCGCTCACTCCGGAGGTGGTGGCCAAGCTCCGTGACCTCACCGGCTACGAATTCAGCGTGCTGCCCGCGCGCACCGCGCCGCAGCCGGGCACGGTGCAGGTTGAAGAGGAGGGCAAGGTGGTGCAGGTCGCCTACCGCTCGGCGGCCTACGAGCGCGCCTCGGCCGCGGTGCTGGTGGGCACCCTGGTGGTGATGCTCGCCGGCTCGCTGGTCTTCGCGGTGGTTGCGGGCTGGCTGGCCGGGCAGTTCGCGACCCCGGTGGAGCGCCTGGCCGGCGCCGCGCGCATCATCGGCAGCGGTGACCTCGACCGGGCGGTGGCGCCGGTCGGATCTGGCGAGCTGCGCGAGCTGGCCGGCGAACTCGAACTGATGCGCCTGCGCCTGCGCGAGCTCGACCACCAGCACCGCCAGTCGGAGCGCCTCGCCGCGGTCGGCACCTTCACCGCCACCATCGCGCACGAGGTGCGCAACCCGCTCACGGCGGTGCGCCTGACCGTGCAGATGCTGGCCCGGCGCAGCGGTGGCGCCGACGCCAGCCTGCAGCTGATCATGGACGAGCTCGAGCGCCTCGACCTGATCGTCGACGAGCTGCTCGCCTACTCCAAAGGCATGGACGTGCACCCGGAGGCCTGCGATCTGCGCGCCGCTGCCGAGACCGTGGTGCGCCTGTTGCGCCGCCAGGCCGAGCACGCGGGCGTGGCGCTGGCGATCAGCGGCGCCGCCACCGCGCATGCGGATCCCGCGCGCCTGCGCCAGCTGCTCATGAACCTGGTGCTCAACGCCATCCAGGCCCAGCACGGCGACGGCGAGGTGCGCATCGAACTGCTGGCGGATGGCCTGTGCGTCCGCGACACCGGCCCGGGCGTCGACCCCGTACTGGTGCCCCACCTTTTCGAAGCCTTCGCCAGCAAGCGCCCCGGCGGCATCGGTCTCGGCCTGCACCTGGCCCGCGCCATCGCCCAGGCCCACGGCGCCCGCCTCGAATACGAAGCCCAGCCGCGCGGCGCGTGCTTTGTGCTGCGCGGGTTGAAGGAGTCTGGTCCGGAAGTCCGGAAGTCCGGGAGTCCGGAACTCCAAGGCTGACTGCAAATCCTGGTCCCCTTAGCCCTCCCTTCAAACCCTCCCGAGACCAACCTTGCGCCCCTCCCGGCCTCAGTTAGGGTCATTACGAACCCATTCAAGGAGCCGGCCATGTCTTTCAATCTCAACAATGTCCAACTCGCAGGCCACCTGACCCGCGACCCGCAGGTGCGCGTCATCGCCAACGACCGCACGGTGGCGTCGTTCAGCATCGCCATCAACCGGCGTTGGAAGACCCCTGAGGGCGAAGCGAAGGAGGACAGCACCTTCGTCGACTGCGAGGCCTGGGGACGGCAGGGCGAACTGGTTGGGCAATATCTCGCCAAGGGCAGTCCCTGCTATCTCGAAGGGCGCCTGCGCCTCGACCAGTGGGACGACAAGGACGGCAGCAAGCGGAGCCGATTGAAGGTGGTGGTCGACACCGTGCAATTCCTCGGGCGGGCAAAGGAGCGTGAGGGTGGCGCGCCTGCGAGCGGCGTCGCCGACGCGTCCCCCGATGCGCCGCAGGACGCCGCCCCGGGGACCACCCCAGGAACCGCCGCTGGTGCCGCTGCCAAGGATGGCGCGGTGCGGGCTCCGGCCGCGCGCGCCCTGGCCG
>JACDGQ010000474.1 GCA_013821615.1 Planctomycetota bacterium | reverse complement strand
CACCCACGCCGTCCTGCTGCCGATGGGCCAGCAAAAGCTGCTAGAGGTGATCCGGGCGCTGATGGCGCAGCCGCGCCTGCTGCTGCTCGACGAGCCCGCCGCGGGCATGAACGGCACCGAGTCGGCGGCGCTGATGGAGCTGATCCGCGCGATCCGCGCGCGCGGCACCACCGTGCTGCTCATCGAGCACGACATGAAGGTGGTGATGGGCATCAGCGATCGCATTTGCGTGCTGCACTACGGCAAGCGCATCGCCGAGGGCACCCCCGCCGAGATCCGCGCCGATCCCGCGGTGGTCGAGGCCTACCTGGGCAAGGACTGCTGATGGACGACCAGCCCCTGCTCGAAGTCGCGGAGGTGCACGCCGGCTACGGCCCGATCACCGTGCTCAAAGGCATTGCGCTGCGCGTCATGCCCGGCGAGATCGTGACCCTGATCGGCGCCAATGGCGCTGGCAAGACCACCACCCTGCGCTGCATCTCTGGGCTGCTCGCGCCCACCGCCGGCACCATCAGGTTCCGCGGCGCCGCCCTGCGCGGGCGCCCGGCGCACACCATCGTCCGCGACGGCCTCGCCCACGTGCCCGAGGGCCGGCGCATCTTCCCACGCCTGAGCGTGCTCGAGAACCTGCGCATCGGCGCCTACGCGCAGTCGGACCCCGCCGCCATCGCCGCGGGGCTCGAGCGCGCCTTCGCGCTCTTCCCGATCCTCGCCGAGCGCCGCCACCAGGCCGGCGGCACGCTTTCCGGCGGCGAGCAGCAGATGCTCGCCATCACCCGCGCGCTGATGTCGCGGCCGACCCTGCTGCTCATGGACGAACCGTCGATGGGCGTGGCGCCGCTGCTGGTGCAGCGCATCTTCGCGGCCATCCGCGAGCTGGGCCGCGAGGGTCTCGCCGTACTGCTGGTCGAGCAGAACGCGCGCATGGCCCTGCAGCTCGCCGCGCGCGGCTACGTCATGGAGACCGGCCGCATCGTCGCCACCGCGGCCAGCAAGGACCTGCTCGACGACCCCAAGGTGCGGGCGGCGTATCTCGGGGAGGAAACGGCCTCCTTAAGATGATCAGGCATTGGGAAACGACAGCAGACAGCCGATAAAACAGGAGGCGCGGAGACGCGGAGGGGAGAGGAGGGGAGATGAGGTAGGCGTAGCCGGCTCCGCTGAGAGCGCTGCCGCTTGTCATCCTCCGCTCTCCGCGTCTCCGCGCCTCCTGTTCGATCGGTTGTCGGAGCGATCGGCGATCAGGAGCGGGCGGTGGTGACCGTTGTCTGCCGAGCGGAAGTCGCGATGCTGCGCGCATGACCGTCTTCCGCCCGTGCATCGACCTCCACGACGGCCGCGTGAAGCAGATCGTCGGCGGCAGCCTGAGCGATTCGGGCGCGGGGCTGCGCACCAATTTCGTCGCGGATCAGGGCGCGGAGTTCTTCGCGGCGCGCTACCGCGCTGATGGACTCGGTGGCGGTCACGTCATCAAGCTCGGACCCGGCAACGATGACGCGGCGCGCGCGGCGCTGGCGGCGTGGCCGGACGGACTGCACCTCGGCGGCGGCATCGATGCGGGCAATGCCGCGGCCTGGATCGCAGCGGGCGCGCAGAAGGTCATCGCCACCTCGTGGCTGTTCCCGGATGGCGCCTTCGCGCCCGCGCGCCTCGCCGCTCTGGTCGCCGCGGTCGGCCGCGAGCGCCTGGTCATCGACCTGAGTTGCCGGCGCGTCGGCGCCGGTTGGTGCGTGGCCATCGATCGCTGGCAGCGCCTCACGTCATTCGCCATCGATGCTGCCAACCTGGCACTGATCGCCGCCTCGTGCAGCGAGCTGCTGGTGCACGCCGCCGACGTCGAGGGCCTGTGCCGCGGCATCGACGAGGAGCTGGTCGCCGCGCTCGGGAAGTGGTCGCCCGTCCCGTGCGTCTACGCCGGCGGCGCCAAGGACATCGCCGACCTGATGACCGTCGACCGCCTCTCCACTAGCCGCGTCGACCTCACCTACGGCAGCGCCCTCGACCTCTTCGGCGGCTCGCTGGTGCGCTACGCCGACTGCGTCGCGTGGAACCACGCCGTGGCCGCACGGCCTGCGCGCGGCCGGCGCTAGCGGCATCGCGCTATGGCTGACGGTGGGTGAGGATGAACTCGACGATCGGCGCCGGGTCGTCGAGTCCGTGCGGGTGGTGGCCGACGCCCGCCTTGTGCAGCACCGTGATGGTGCCGTCGAGAGCCAGATAGCGCTGCTCGAGGATGGCGGTGTTCTCCGCCACCGGGACCACATCATCCGCGTCGCCGACCACATGGATCAGGGCGATGTGCGCCTCGGCCAGGGTCGGCAGGATGTCGATGGGGTTGCCGAGGTACGCCAGCGCGGCGGCCTCGTCGGGGAAGCCATAGCAGCCCAGCAGCGCCTGCCAGTCCCCAGGGCTGCCCTTGCCTTTGCCTTTGCCGCCGGGCCAGCTCTTGAAGTCGCACACCGGCGCGTCGCCGTAGATCGCGCCGACCTCGCCGGGGTGGTCGGCGGCGAAGCGGTAGGCGTACAGGCCGCCGCGGCTGATGCCGATCAGCGCCGGCCGCTGCTCCAGGCCGCGGCGCACCAGCTCGTTGTGGAATGATTCGAGGTGCATGACGGCTGACGGCGCGCCGAAGGTGTTGCCGACATCGATGAAGGCGTGGTGGTAGCCGGCGGCGAGCAGCCCCGGCGCCGCGCAGCGCTCGGTGAAGGCGTCGGGGAACATCATGCACCACGACCACGGGTTGCCGGCGCGCGCCGCCTTGGGCTCGACCACCCAGGCCGGGCAGCCGTCCCAGGTGAAGGAGTGGCGGGTGAAGCCGTGCCAGGTGTCGATGCGTTCGTCGGCGAAATGCACGTCGATCGGCACGGAGCGCGCGCTGGCGCCGCAGGCGGTCAGCGCCGCGGCGAGGACCAGGGTGGCGAGCAGGAGGAGGGGCTGTGAGCGCTGCATGGGAGAACTCCGGCGGCGGGGAGGCACGAGACACGAGGCGCGAGCAGCGAGAGGCGAGAAGCGAGCGGCCAGCAGCGAGTAGCGAGCTGCGAGGCGCGAGCCGGCGACAGAAGGGCCCGCTAGCTCGCAGCCCCACCTTCTACGGCTGACTCACCCGGCCGCTGTCCACGTCACCCCGTCCTTGCCGTCGTTGACCGCGATGCCCGCCTTCGCCAAGCCATCGCGGATGCGGTCGGAGGTGGCGAAGTCCTTGCGCGCGCGCACCTCGGCGCGCAGCGCCAGCACCAGCGCCATCACGCGTTCCAGCGCATCGTCCGCCCCGCCCTCCCAGGCGGCGCCGTCCTTGGCGTCCTTGACGGTGATGCCTGCGCCCGTGAGCGCGTCGCGGATGCGGTCGCTGGCGGCGAAGTCGCGCGCCGCGCGCACCGCTTGGCGGAGCTCGAGCACCAGCGCCATGACGCCGGCCAGCGCCTGGCCGCCGGCGCTCGCCTGCGCGGTGTCGGCACCATCCCCGGGCTGGAAC
>JACDGQ010000473.1 GCA_013821615.1 Planctomycetota bacterium | reverse complement strand
GTGCGTGCCGGCGCGGATCGCGGCGGCGTGCTCCGCCGTCACTCGGCAGGACAGCACCTGGAGCTGGGCGTCGAGGTCGCGCGCACTCGGCTGCTCGGCAACGGGCAGGGCCATGGCCGCGAGCGTCGCCACGACTGCCGGCCGCAGTTCCTCGATCAGCGCCGCGTCCGGCGCCTGCGGCGTGCTGCAGCCCGTGGCCAGCAAGATTGCGGCCAGCAGTGCTGCGTGGAGCCCGGCATGGTGCGCGGCACGACCAGGACGGGGGCGCGGGGGCATGGCGGCATGCTCCGGCGGCCGGCCGCGGCTCAAGCCCCAACGGCTGACGCAGCGCGCGCGGGTTTGGACTTGCGCCCGGTGCGTCGCGGATGGGATGGCGCCGCGCCATGACCCCGTACCTCTGGCTGATCCGCCTGACCTTCCTCAAGCTGATGGCCTACCGCATGCGGTACGTCACCGGCATCGCCACCTACGGAGTGTTCGTCGGCGGCCAGTACGCGCTGTGGCAGGCGGTCTACGCCGCCAAGCACCTGGGTCCGGACGACCGCCTCGATGGTCTGACCCTGGCCCAGATGACCACCTACTTGGCGGTGGGCTACATCGCGCGCGCGGCGTACTTCACCAACACCGACGGCGAGATCGCCGCGCGCTTCCAGAGCGGCGACGTCACCCTCGACCTGCTCAAGCCGGTCGACTTCCACGCCCAGTGGCTGGCCCAGGCGGCCGGCGAGACCGCCTTCCGCGTGCTGTTCTTCGCCCTGCCGATGAGCCTGGTGCTGGTGCCGCTGTTCGGCGTGCAGGCACCCAGCGGCGCCGGCTGGTGGCAGTTCCCGCCGCTCTTCCTGCTCGCCTTCCTGATCAACGCCGAGCTCAACCTGCTCGCCGGCACCGCCAGCTTCTTCCTCGAGGACATCACCGGCCTGATGAGTTTGAAGCGCAACCTGATCATGCTGCTCTCGGGCCTGATGGTGCCGCTGCACTTCCTGGGCGAGACCCTGGCCGCGATCACCAGCGTGCTGCCGTTCGCGTTGATCTCGTATTATCCGACCATGGCGTACGTGGGACGGTTGGGCACGGATGGCGTGCCGGGGATCCTCCACGTGGCGATCCTCGGTCTGTCGTGGGCGCTGGGGCTGCGCTTGGCGAATGTGATGCTGTGGCGCTATGCGCAGCAGCGGTTGGAAGTGCAGGGGGGGTGAAGGGAAGGCATGGTCCGGAAGTCCGGAAGTCCGGAGGTCCGGAAGTCGGCTGGGCACGGCGCCACCACCGTGGGCCTGAAATCCCTGATGTGCTGGCTTTTCGCGGTCAACGGCAGGCCGTCCGACTTCCGGACTTCCGGACCCTCCCCTAATGAACCCGCTGCCCCGCCTTCGCCCCGCTATCCGGCGCGAGCAGGAAGATGTCCTTGTCGCCGGGACCGGCGGCGACGGCCATGCCTTCACTGAGCCCGAAGCTCATCTGTCGCGGCGCGAGATTTGCGACCACCACGATCACCCGCCCGATCAGCACCGTGGGATCCGGGTAGGCGGTCTTGATCCCCGCGAAGATGGTGCGCTGCTCGCTGCCGCCGAGCGAGACCGTCAGCTTGAGGATCTTCTTGGCCTTGGGCACCTCCTCCGCGTTCACCACCAGGGCGGCGCGCAGGTCGATCTTCTGGAAGTCCTCGAAGGCGATGGTCGGGGCGAGGGGCTCGCCGGCGAAGGGTTCGGCGGCTGCGCTCGCGACCGGCGCCGCGGTGGTGGCGACGGGCGCGGTTGCGGCCGGTACGGGCGCCTCGGCCTGCGAGGCGGTGATCATCGCCTGCACTTTCGCGCTCTCGAGCCGTGCCAGCAGGTGGCTGAACGTCGCGATCGGCCGGCCGACCACCGGCGTGGCGGCGTCGCGCCACGCGGTGATCGGCGCGCCGAGCAGCTCGCCGGCCTGGCGCGCCAGATCGGGCAGGATCGGCGCCAGGTAGACCGCGAGCTGGCGGAACAGGTTCAGGCTGATGGTGCAGGCCGCGGCCAACTCCACGGCCTTGGCCGGGTCCTTCTTCAGCGCCCATGGGGCGTGCGCCTCGACGTAGGCGTTGGCCTTGTCGGCGAGCGCCATGATCCGGCGCGCGGCGTCGCCGTAGTCGCAGGCCTCGTACGCGGCGGCGATGTCGTCTGCGGCCGCGGCGCCGGCGGCGAACAGGCCGCCGTCGTCGGGGTACGCAGCGGTCAGCGCTGGCACAAAACGCGCCGTGCGGCTCGCGAGATTGACCACCTTGCCGACCAGGTCGCTGTTCACCTTGGCGGTGAACTCGGCGAGGTTGAGGTCGATGTCCTCGACCTTGCCGTTCAGCTTGGACGCGAAGTAATAGCGCAGATAGGCGGGCTCGCCGATCTGCTCGAGGTAGGTGCGCGCGCGCACGAAGGTGCCCTTCGACTTCGACATCTTCTCGCCGTCGACGGTGAGGAAGCCGTGCACGTGCACCTTGGTCGGCAGCTTCCAGCCCGCGGTCTGCAGCATCGCCGGCCAGAACAGGGTGTGGAAGTAGGTGATGTCCTTGCCGATGAAGTGGTGGATCTCGACCGCGCCGTCCGAGAAGGCCGGATCGTGGCGCTTGGGCCACCAGCGCGCGACCGGTCCGGGCAGCGTGCCGGTCGCAACCGCGTCGGTGAGGCTGGCGAGGTAGCCGACGGGCGCGTCGACCCACACGTAGAAATAATTGCCCGGCGCGTCCGGGATCTCGAAGCCGAAGTAGGGCGCGGGGCGGCTGACGTCCCAGTCGCGCAGCTCCTCGGCCAGGAACGCGCCGTGCAGCCAGTTGGCGATCTCCGTCTGCAGCGCGCCGCTGCGCGTCCACGCCTTGAGGAAGTCGCGGAACGGCTCGAGGCGCACGAAGTAATGGCGCGCCGAGCGCACCTCGGGCGTGGTGCCGCTGAGCGTGCTGACCGCATTCTTGAGGTCCCCCGGGCTGTAGGTCGAACCGCACTTCTCGCACGAGTCGCCGTACTGGTCGGGCGTGGCGCACTTCGGGCAGGTGCCCTTGACGAAGCGGTCCGCCAGGAACGAGCCGACCTTGGCGTCGTAGAGTTGGGTGACGTCGCGCTCCGCGACGATCGCCGTCCCGCTGCCGTCCTTGGCGGCGCGCAGGGCCTTCCAGATCTCTGCGACCAGGACCTGGTTCGAGGCCGAGTCGGTGCTGCCGTAATGCGTGAACTCGATCCCGAAGGCCGCGAAGTCGGCCTGGTGGGCGGTGCTCATCTCGGCCATGATCTGCTGCTCGCTGCGCCCTTCCTGGCGGGCGCGGATCATGGTCGCGGTGCCGTGCGTGTCGTCGGCGCAGATGTAGGCGACCTGGTGGCCGCGCAGGCGCTGGAACCGCACCCACACGTCCGCCTGGATGTACTCGACCAGATGGCCGATGTGGATGTGCCCATTGACGTAGGGCAGGGCGGCGGTCACCAGGATCTGGCGCTCGGTCATGATCGCTCCGGGGGGTGGAATCCTTGGG
>JACDGQ010000472.1 GCA_013821615.1 Planctomycetota bacterium | reverse complement strand
GGACTGCACCAGTGGCGGTAGGAGGCCGTCCTATCTCCGACTTCCGGACTTCCGGACTTCCGGACTTCCGGACCGCATGCTACGTTGCGCATCCTCCGCTGGACGTCCCCCATGCCCTTCGCCCCCATCCCGCCCGTCCTCGAAGCCCTGCGCCGCGGGGAGATGGTCATCCTGGTCGATGACGAGGATCGCGAGAACGAGGGCGACCTGGTGATGGCGGCCGAGTTCGCCGACGCCAAGGCGATCGCCTTCATGGCCACGCGCGGGTGCGGACTGATCTGTCTGAGCATGGACGGGGCCCTGCTCGACCGCCTCGGCCTGCCGCTGATGACGCGCAACAACCGCTCGCGCCTGGCCACCGCCTTCACGCTCTCGATCGAGGCGCGCGAGGGCGTCACCACCGGCATCAGCGCCGCCGACCGCGCGCGCACCATCCAGGCGGCGATCGCCCCGAACGCGCGCCCCGAAGACCTGGTCTCGCCCGGCCACGTCTTCCCGCTGCGCGCGCGCGACGGCGGCGTGCTGGTGCGCGCCGGCCACAGCGAGGCCTCGGTCGATCTGGCGCGCCTCGCCAAGCTGACCCCGGCCGCGGTGATCTGCGAGATCATGAAGGGCGACGGCACCATGGCGCGCCTGCCCGACCTGGTCGCCTTCGCGCAGGAGCACAATTTGCTGCTGGCGTCGATCGCCGACCTCATCGCCTGGCGCGAGGAGCGCGAGAGCCTGGTCGAACTCGCCGCCCAGGCCTCGGTCGACACCCCGGCCGGGCGCTGCCGCGCTTACACCTACCGCAGCACGCTGAGCGGCGACCACCATCTCGCGGTGGTGGTCGGCGACCGCCTCGGCCCTGAGCGCGCGGTCGAGGAGCCGGTGCTGGTGCGGGTGCAGAAGGAATGCGTGCTCGACGACCTGCTCAACGCCGACAGCCCGGGCGGGGCGCGCGCCAGCCTGCGCCAGATCGGCGCGGCCGGCGAGGGCATCTACCTGCACATGCGCGATGGCCACGGCCGCACCCTGCCCAACCATCTGGTGCGCCTGGGCGGTATCGACCACCGCCCCGGCTCCGAGCCAGATCCCGGCATGGATCCGCGCGACTACGGCATCGGCGCCCAGATCCTGCACCACCTCGGCGTGCGGCGGATGCGCCTGATCACTGCCAGCGACCGCCACATCAGCGCCCTGTCCGGGCATGGGCTGGAGCTGGTCGAGCGGGTGAAGCCGACCTGACCGGGGATTGTGCGACCCATTGTGCGAAAGGGGTCACGGGGCGCTCCCGACGTGATGTCGAGGCCCCCCACATGGCTCCCGCGAGGGTTGCGGATGGCCAGGAGAGGCTCGGAAGCCAGCCCAGCATGGAACCGTAATTTGTATCATAACGTATTGTTATTAATAAGTTTAGGACATCAGTCACCGAACCCTTGCAGGGCGCCGCAGCTGGCCCATATCTCGCTGGCTCCGGGTTTTCCGGGCCTACGCTGCGCCCCTCGCCAGAAGGACAGGCCATGCTCCGTGAAATGCTCCAGGGCAAGCTCCACCAGGCGGCAGTCACCGACTGTCAGCTCGAGTATCCGGGCAGCCTGACCGTCGACATCGACCTGATCGAGCGCGCCGGGATGCTGGTCAACCAGCGCATCCAGCTGCTGAACTGCAACAACGGCTCGCGGCTCGAGACCTATCTGATCGCCGGCGAGCGCGGCAAGCGCGACATCATCGTCAACGGCGCCGCCGCCCGCCACGCCTACAAGGGCGACCGCGTGATCATCGTGGCCTACGCGATCTACAGTGAAGACGAGCTCAAGACCCATCGCCCGAAGGTGCTGGCGCTCAACGCCCGCAACGAGGTGATCGCGACGCATTGAGCCGCTGCCGACCGCCATGTCGGGCATTCCGCACAGCCTCCAGCGGGTGCCTGATACCGTGCCGGCGATGACCACACAGCCTCCCTCGCCGCGCGGCGCGCCGGTTGTGGACGATGGTGCCCCGGCTACTGTCGGCTCCGCTTCCAGGAGACCTCCGATGCCCCCGTCATCTCGCCGTACCGCAGCGACCCGCCCGGCCCCCCGGCGCTCGCCCGTCTCGGAAGGTCTCGAAGCGAAGGTCCCGGATCCGCACGAGGAGCTGCTCGACGATGGCGCCGCGCCCGCAGCCAATACGCGCAGCTCGCGGCGCCTGACCGCGACCTCGGCCAAGGTGCCATCGACGCGCGGTTCGCGCCCGCTGACCGCGGCCGAGCAGGAGCAGAAGAAGGCCAACTTCCGCTGGGGCATGAAGGTCGCCGTGCTGCTGGTGCTGCTCATCGTCGCCGGCGCCGCCGCCTTCTGGTTCTTCGGCAAGGAAGACCCCCGGCAGCGCATCGCCGCCGCCGCCCTCGCCGACGGCAAGGCCTATGTCGAGATCATCGACCAGGCGCTCAAGAACCGCCAGCCCGACCGCGCGCGCTCTGCGGTCTCGGCCGGCAAGAAGGCCATCGAGATCCCCGCGCTCGGCAACGCCACCGCGCCCGATCCCAAGGACCCCAACCTCGCGGGAGTGGCCTACGGCCTGAACGCGGTCGAACTCGAGCAGAAGCTCAATGGCTACAGCGAGCAGATCGCCAAGCTCGAGCGCGACATCAAGGCCGCGAGCAGCAAGCAGCGCGTCATCGACGGCTTCGGCAAGCTGCTCGAGTACTCGGACGAGGACCTCGACAAGTTCACCAAGCAGGTGACCGACTTCCTCGCCAACCCGGTCGAGCCCGAGGCCGGCCCGCGCCCCGACTACGCCGCGGACTACCCCGGCCTGATCATCGACGTGCAGACCCAGGTCGCGAAGATCGACGCCGAAAAGGCGCGCCGCAAGGACGCCGTGACCAAGGACCAGGAGGAGAAGGCCCACGGCGAGGCCGAGGTGCTGGTCAAGAGCGAGCGCTTCAAGGATGCGCTCGACAAGCTCGACGAGTACACCAAGAAGTTCGAGAAGGCCGATTTCGCCAGCATCCGCACCTATATCACCGATTCGGCGACGCTCTCGTGGAACCAGGCCAAGGCGCGTGTCGCGAGCCTGATGGTCGACTACAACGCACCCGGCACCGCGCCGCCCGTCGCCGCCGCCGCGCTCGCCGCCGCGCGCAAGCGCCTCGGCGAGGTCATCGAGCGCTTCGGCGTCGAGACCATCGTCACCGAGGCCAAGGACGCCCTGGGCAAACTGCCGGATAAGTGAGCGCGCGCGGCCAATCCTGAGGCTCTACTGATAGAACAGGAGGGCGCGGAGACGCGGAGGGGAGGCAGGAGGCCTTGGAGGGCTGAACGCCTGCGACCAGCGCTCGCAGCCGCTCTCCCAGCTCGCACGCCTCTTCCCTCCGCGCCTCCGCGCCCGTGTGCGCTCCGTTCTCCTCGCTTGGGGGGAGTGGATAGAACAGGAGGGCGCGGAAGAGCGGAGGGGAGGCAGGAGGCCTTGGAGGGCGGAACGCCTGCGACCAGCGCTCGCAGCCGCTCTCAGCTCGCACGCCTCTTCCC
>JACDGQ010000471.1 GCA_013821615.1 Planctomycetota bacterium | reverse complement strand
GGGAGAGGGGAGCAAGGGAGCAAGGGAGCAAGGGAGCAAGGGAGCACGAGGCAGAACACGAGGCAGAACACGAGGCAGAACACGAGGCAGAATTCGAGGCAGGAGAAGGGAGACGGGAAGCTCCACCCGATGATGGGCGTGGAGCGCGTGCGGGGGGGGCACTGCTTAACGGCTGGGGGCGTTGTCGGAAGCGGGGAGGCCGAGTGCCGCGTCGCGTCGTGGGCGGCGTGGTGCTGGGCGGAATGCGTGGGCGCTGCGGAGGGAGGCGGTGGACGCTGCTCGGGCGTCAGGGAGTGGGCGCGAGCGGTGGCGGCGCTGTCGGCTCGGGTTCCGGGGCCGCTCGCACGGTGATCTCGACCCGCTGACGCGGGCTGGCCAGGATGGTGGCGAGCGGGATGGCGACCAAGCGCGTGCCGTCGTCGACCTCGAGTTCCAGGCGGCCCTGCTGGCCGCGTTCCAAGGGCACCGCCATGATGCCGTGCGGGCCCGTGACGAGGTGCTGGCGGTCGACCAGCTCGCCGCTCGCGGCATCGCGGCAGATCAGGAAGGCGGTGAGCTTCTCGTCGAGGTCGCCCCAGACACCACCGCCAGCGCCGGTGGCAGAAGCGGAATCGACCGATGGTCCGAGCATGCCGTTGACGACGCCGCCCATGGCGCCGCCCGCACCGGCGCGCGCCAGGACGACCGCCACACTCACCACGATGGCCACGGTCACGGTGATGGCGAGGGTCGTCCCGATCACCTCACCGACCACGCGCGGCACGTGTGGCAGGCGATGCGGCGAGAATGGGTGGCCATCCTGCGCCAACAGGGTCCGGACGAGGGCTGGCGAGATCCGTACCGATACCCAGGTCGGGTCCACCGGAGTCACGGGGCGGTGGCGGGAGGTCAGGCAGCCGGTCGGAAGGAGCACGAGCAGCGCAAGGGACATGGCACACAACCGGCGCCAACTGCCGAGCGCAGGGCCGCCCGGATCCCCCCGTTCATGGGCGTCCGGTGATCGGCTGCTGCATCGCGTCTCGTCCATGTGGAGCATCCTTCGCGTCGGCGAGCGGGACTACTCCATCCAGCGTACCCGCAGCGGGAACCGCTGCCAGCCGCAAGCTACTTGGGCGGCGGCGGCGCGACGCCGGTCGCGACCGTGGTCTTGCCTCCCGCCTCGCCCGCGACGATGGTCACGCCCGGGTTGGCGCCGTCGGGGATCACGACGCTGCCGACCCCTTCCCAACCCTCACGGCCGCCCTGGGCCTGGACGGCGAACTGGATGGTGCGGCCCGCCTTGAGCGGGACGCTGAAGGCGTTGTCGCCCCACTTCAGTTCCTGGCGGAAGACCCCGGCCTCGCCAAGCGCGTCGCCGCCGAGGAGGTAGACCGTGGTGCTGGAGAAGCTCAGCCCGATGCCGGTGCCGATGGCGCTGCCGCCGCCGCTCGAGAAACCGGCGCCGACACCCACGCCGACCCGGCCCTGGCGGTTGCGCATGCCGTTGACGAAAGCGCGCTCGAGGTGCACCTGGAAGGTCACCGGCACGCCACCCTCGTCACCGTAGCGGCGCGCCTCGCCGCAGCCGTCGCTGGCGAACAGGACGACGCCCGCGAGGACCAGGAGCGGCAAGTGGCGGGCGGCGCTGCGCATGTCGGCTCCTGATCAGGGATCGATCTTGCCACCGGGGGCGGGGGCCGGCGTGGGGCGGGCGGGCTTGCCCGCGCCCGCGGCTGGGCGGTTGCCCTTGCCGTATGGCTTCCAGGTTGGTGCGCTGCCCCAGCCTTGGCCACCGAAAAGGGCATTCCAGTTCGGCGCCTCGCCCGTGGACGGGGCGGCATACACGGTGCCGGCCTCGGTCACGGCCAACATCTGGCCCTTGGCGCCGTTGGTGGGCCAGGCGTAGGCGACGAAGTGCTGCTCCTGCTCCTTGGCCGCGGGCTTGGCAGCCGGGCGCGGGTCCGCGCCGTCCGGTTCGCCGAGCGCGGCGCCCGCCCCGTCGGGCAGGAAGACCGTGAAGCTGTAACCGCCCGCTTCGCCCGCGGCGAGGGTCTCATTGACCAGCGACAGCGTGCCCTGCGGGGCGTTGGCGGTGGCGCGCGCACCGCCCAGCTCGCTGAGCAGGCCGAATTCGCCGCTGCCGTTGCCGTCCTGGTCGACGTAGGCGCCGGCCTGGAAGGAGAGCTCGGCGGGCACGATGCCTTTGAGCGCGGCGAGCGCCGCCTTCTCGTGCCCGCCGCCGCCTTGGGCCAGGCTGCCGATCAGGCCGAGCGCGGCGATCGGACCCATGCCGAACAGGCCGCGGTCCTCGACCACGGTGTGGCCATCCTTGGTCCCGGCCACCACGTAACCCGGCGCAGCCAGGCTCGCCGCCTTCGCCAGCCCCTGGAGGATCGCCTGGCGCTGCTGCGGGGAGAGATCCTGGCGGCTCGCCAGGCCGATGCCGGCGAACTGGGTGAGCATGCGCAGGACGTTGCCGGTGTCGCTGCCGCCGACCACGACGGAGTCGGGCGTGGCCTTGCTCAGGGCGAGGCTGCCGGTCGGGCCGTCCGCCCAGCCACCCGGCTTGCCGGTGGTGAAGCCAGGCGCGAGCTGCGGGTCGCTGGTGATGAGCCAGGTGGTCTTGTCCAGGCCGATCTGCACCGGGACCGGGACGTTGGGAATGGGCAGCAGGGTCGCGGTGCCCTCGGCGGGGGCGGCGGTCTGCAGCTTGTCGAGCAGCAGGCCGATGACCTGGTCGAGCGCGGGCGAGCGCGGCAGCGCCAGCGTCACCGCTGGGAAGGGCGCGCTCGGCGTCACCGCGAACAGGGTGGTGCCGGTGTAACCCTCCACCAGCTGCGCGAGGGTGCAGGTCAGGCCCATGCCCGCGAACTGCTGGTCGACCTTCGCCTCGAGCTCGTCGGCGGTCGTCCCCGCCTGCTTGGCGAAGGCGGTGAGCAGCGGCGTGCGCAGCTGCTTCCAGTAGGTCTTGCCATCGGTGCCGAAGCCGAGCACGAGCAGCGCATTGGCCGGCAGGCGCGCGAGCAGGGCGCGGTCGACCGGCTTGGTGCCGGGTCCGACGGTGGTCGAGGTGAAACGCTCGAGCACGCCCTCGGGCACGATGCGCAGCTGGTAGTCCATGTCGCCGATGTAGCCGGCGAAGGCGTCGAGGTTCTTGGCGTCGAAGCCCGGCGTCTTGCTCGCCATCTGCTTGATGATCTCGAAATAGCGCGCACCGGAGATGCTCGCCTGGACGTCGGCGTCGCTGACCGGCGGCTTGACGGGTATGAGCTCGGCGGGCGCGAGGTGCGCCCCCAGCAGCAGGAGCTGACCGACGCGCGCGATCAGCGAGGCGTCGGCGACGTTCTGGACGGCCTCGGCGGCGCCGGGAATGGTGATCGGGACCGCGCCCTGGTCCTTGTCGGCGTTCATCGCCGCGGCGGCGACCTGCGCGGCCATCGCGCCGAAGTCGGCCTGGGCGAAGACCGCGGGCTGGGGCACGGCGCCGCTGGCGTCGACGCGCAGGATGCGCAGCACGCCGCCGCGC
>JACDGQ010000015.1 GCA_013821615.1 Planctomycetota bacterium | reverse complement strand
GCTGGATGCAGGCGCTCGCGACGCCGCGGGTCGCTCCCGGTCTGCGCTTCGATGTGCTCGCCGCCGCCCGCCGCGCGCGTGGCGCCGCGCCCGACCTGGAACGCCTGGTCGCCGCCTATGATGCCGGGCTGGCGGGCAGCAAGGATCCGCTCGCGCCCTACCAGATCGCCATGGACGGCGGCAGCGCGGAGCGCGGCGCGCAGGTGTTCAACTCCCATCCCGTCGCGCAGTGCACGCGTTGCCACGCCGTGAATGGCCAAGGTGGCGTCGCCGGGCCCGACCTCTCGCACATCGCCAGCGCGCTGAACCGGCACGACCTGTTGGAGGCCCTGATCGTGCCGTCGGCGCGCATCGCACCGGGCTACGGCCTCACCACGCTCACCATCAGGGACGGCACCACCGTCACCGGCGTGGTCGTCGCCGAGTCCGCCACCGCGGTCGACCTCGAGGTCACCAAGGGCACGAAGACCAGCATCGCCACCAGCGATATCACCGGCCGCACCAAGCCGCTGTCGCTGATGCCGCCGATGGGAGGGAGCCTGCAGCCGCGTGAACTGCGCGATGTGCTGGCGTATGTGCAGAGCCTGCGCGCACACATAAAATAGCCCACCGGAACTGGCGATCGGTCGCGCTGCTGCGTGCGGGCGATCCAAGCGCCGCAGCCCAGGCGACGGATACGTGCCAGGCCTACGGGCTGAAACCAATGCCCCGAGAACGATGGCGATGAGCGCATCGTCGTCGCCGGTCAGGCGGCGGTCGTGCCCTGTCGACGATGGCCATGGACGCCGGTCCCGACAGCCCAATCATCGTGAACCGATGAGCGTTGACCAAAGCGATGACTATGACCCGCGGGCTGGGCTGGGAAGGCTGACGGTTAGCGCACGCGGATCGCTGCTCGCAAGCATGCTCATCCTCGGCTTCCTGCCGTTCTGCGCTCCCGCTCCGCTGCACGGCCAGGAGCTCGCCCTCCAAGCCCCGCTCACGACGATGGTGCGCGCCGCGGGTGCAATTCCGACCGGCGATCTGGTCATCGCCGCGACCGTCACCGTGCCTGTCGACGCGCCGGGCGATCTGGGCGTCGGCGCCTTCGTCGCGGACCGTCATGGGCAGTGGTTCCAGCGCTGCGGCGCGGGCGTGCTCGCACCTGGCCGGCACCGCCTGCGTTTCGCCCTCGACGCTGCCAGCAGCTTGCTGTCTGAGCCCGACCGGGCGGCGTGGACCGCCTCGGCCGCCACGCGCACCGCCCAGGCCGGTTTATTCTTCTGGTCGGCCAGCGGCAGCCGTGCGGTGCTGGCCGTCGAGGGACTGGAGGTGACGGCCGCCGCGTCCGGCCCCTTGGCGAACGGTCGTGTCCGCACGGTGCTCACCGACCTGACCATGGATGGCTTCGACGCCCGCGCCCAAATCGCGCGCGGCACCACCGGCGAGCGCTGGTCGCTCAACGTCATGCCCGCGCCCTTCCCCACCAATCCCTACGACCCGGCGGAGTTCGCCCTCGATGCGGTGTTCACCGCGCCGGATGGGAAGGAGCTGCGCGTTCCCGGCTTCGCGCACCAGCCGCTGCGCCTGAGCGACCGTGGCGACCGTGAAGATGCGCGCTGCGACGGCGCCTGCCGCTTCGCGGTACGTTTCCGCCCGCGCCTGCCCGGACGCTACCACGTGCGCCTCGAAATCCGCCGCGGCTCTGGGGACGGTGGCGAAGGCGACGCGGCCGCACTGCTGGTAACCGCCCTGCCGGACCTGGAGGTGGCCGGCGAACCGTGGGACGAGTACGCGCGCGTCGATCCCGCGGATCCCCGCTTCTTCAGCGTCGCTGGCAGGTTCTATTGGCCGGTCGGCCTCAACCTCAACGGCACCTTCGATACCCGTTGCCGCGAGCGCATGGGCACGGTGCTGACACCCAACCGCGGTACGTTGACCTACCTGCCGCGCCTGGAGCGTCTGGCTGCGGCCGGCGGCAACGCGGTCGAGATCTGGATGTCGAGCTGGAACCTGGCGCTGGAATGGCGCGCCGATTGGCCCGGCTACGCCGGCCTGGGCCGCTACAATCAGGCCAACGCCGCGCGTCTCGACGCCATCCTCGACGCCGCCTGGGCGCGTGGCATCCGCGTCAACCTGGTGATCAACAACCACGGCCAAGCCTCGCCGCACGAGGACCGCCAGTGGAAGGACAACCCGTACAACCAGGTCCACGGCGGCCCACTCGGTGAGCCCTACGAGTTGTTCACCAGCCCGCTCGCCGCCGCCGCGCAGCAGCACCTGCGCCGCTACCTGGTGGCGCGCTTCGCCGATCACCCCGCCATC
Source organism: Planctomycetota bacterium (assembly GCA_013821615.1). Taxonomy (GTDB): domain Bacteria; phylum Planctomycetota; class UBA11346; order UBA11346; family UBA11346; genus BOG-1363. The sequence goes on along the minus strand of JACDGQ010000015.1, from coordinate 14,441 downwards.
CTCGGGTGGAAGCTGTGGAGCGAGGTCAACCTCACCGCCGCCGGCGACTCCCAGCGCGACCGCCCGCGCCCCGGCGTCCCCGAGGCCACCATGCAGGAGCGCCGCGCCACCTTGCGCCGCTGGCACGAGCAGGCCGCCGCGCGCTGGCACGCGCTCGACATCTACGGCCATGGCGTCACCACCCACTGGTCGAGCGATTACCGCACGCCCGACCGCGCCATCACCGCGCTGCCCGGTCTCGACTACCTGTGCATCGACGCCTACCTCAACCGCCCCGGCGACGAGGGCGGCACCCTCGCCGACCTGGTGTGGAACGGCACCCAGGACCGCAGCGGCGGCCTGGGCGCGGCTGGTAAGCCGCTGCTGGTCACCGAGTACGGCGGCACGTGGCTGGCCGGATCGAAGAATGAGCTCGAAGCCCAGCTGGCGTCGGCGCCCTGGGCCGGCCTGATGTCCGGCAACGGCGGCGCACCGATGATGTGGTGGTTCGAGTGGGTCGACCAGGGCGACCGCTGGACCTCGTATGGTGCGATCACGCGCTTCCTGCGAGGTGAGGACCTACGCGGCGCCGATGGCCACGGCGTGGTACTCGCAGGCGGCAGCCCGCATGGTCCGCTCTGGGTGCGCGCATGGACCAAGCCGGGGCGCATGCTCGGCTACGTCGCCGACGCGCGCTGGCTGGGCAATGGCAGCGGCCCGGCGCGGCATGAACTTGCCACAGTGACCATCGGCGCCACCGTCGTGGCAGGTGCGCTGGCGGTGGAGTGGTGGGACGCAGATGCGGGAACGGTGCTGAGCAGGGAGCGCATCGCCCACGGTGGCGGCCGGTTGGAGCTGAAAGTGCCGGTATTTTCCAGGCATGTGGGGTTCAAGATGTGGAGGGAGAAGCTCTAGGTTTGCCGCGAGCCCGTGGGAGGGTTCGAGATTCCAAGCAAACTCTGTGCTAGCGTCTTTTTCGCCAGCGCCGGTAGGCTGCGATCCATTCATGACCTGCGGGAGGCGGCGTGGGCTCATAGAGGTTGAGGAATCGAGAATCGACGCGAAACCGCTCAAATTCAGCGTTATTACAGTTCCTTCACGGGGCGAACACCTTCACTTCGACATTCGGTAGCAGGGCTTTGATCCTGGCTTGCGTCTCCGGCGGATAGCCCTTGTCATGGCGTGTGAAGGTGACGGATTTCAGAAAAGAGAACGTCTGCAACTGCTGCAGACGTGCGTCGGGCAGGTCGAGCCCATTGAATGCCAGCTCTTTGAGCTGGGTCACTTGTGCGAGCAAGGTCAGATCGGAGTCGGTAAGCAGGTTGCCTTCGATCTGCAGACGGCGCAGCGTGGAGATGGATTTGAGGTTGGCGATGGCCTCGGTTGCGGGGGAGTTCACCCCGTATTCAAGTGCCACGTATTCCAGCGGCACGTGCTTCATGTCCTTGAACAAGGCAGCGGTGGCCTTCTTGCAGCTTATTTCAATGCCTTTCAGTTTGCTGAGTTTACTCAGATGCTCGGCACTGGCATCGGTCAAGGACTGGGAATGCCAGAGCTTGATGAATTCGAGATTGGGGAATCGATCGCAGACGTAGCCCATTCCCTCGTCATCGAGATTGTTTGAGTGGAGGTTGAGCGACGTGAGTCTTGTCCAACCTGCGAATTTCGCCAGGGCATGTCCCGGGATGGGGAAACCGATGAAGGCGAATCTCTCCAGGTTCTTCAGCCCGGCGAGTCGCTCCAGGCCGGCTTCGGTGGCTTTGAAGCCAACGAGTTCGAGGGCCGTGAGTCCGGGGATTGTCGTGAGGTGCTGGAGTTGCGCGAGGCTGTCATCGCCAAGCCTGCCATGCCCCTCGATGCTCAGGGATTTCAAGTTTGTGAGCGTCAAGAGCGGCGGCAGCCAGGAGTCCTCGATCTTCGTCGCCACGATCGTCACGTATTCGAGCGCTGGGATGTGTCCGAGATGCTCGATGAAGGCGGCATCGTAGGGATCCTCGTCGAGCTTGCGATAAACGTGCGCCTTGCCTCCCAGGATGCTGGTGTTGACGAGCGTCAACGTGTCAAAGAGCGCGATCTCACCACCTGCCGCCGCCTTCAGCGACTCAGGGGTGGCGTTGATCTTCGTGAACGCGCCGGGCGAACTCGCGATGGCGCGGATGACGGCCTCGACGTGCGGGTGCTGTTCGGCGGCGGCGAGGATGGCGGCGGCGTTGTCGGCGAGCGCTTGCTTGAGTGCGGCATCGGTGGTGGCTGCGATGACGGCATCGAGGTCGGCCCGTGAGGTGATCTGCGGAAGATCAGCGGCACAGGCGGTGACGGTGGTGAGCGCGCACACCAGGGCGGCCAGCAGGGCGACGATGGGTTTCATGGAATGTGGTTTCTGCTTTCTCTCACAACCGGGTCCTGGGGATACGTGGATGCGCGCTGTCGCCGAGGCGAAGACAAGTCGATGCGTCGGTCCCACCGCTTCAATATTTCGGGAAGATCCCCGGCCCTGGGAAGCGCTCGGTGATGTCCCCGTCGTTGATGAATTCCTCGCGCGGTAATTGGACCACGGGCCAGTTGTCAGGGCGGACGCGGACGACGCAGCCAGGGCGCAGGCCTTCGGTGATGAGATCGGTCTCCAAGCGGATGCGGATGCCGCTGCTGCCGAGGGGGACATCGCCGTCCATCCTGGTGACGTCCACGAGCGAGCCAGCGGAGGCCATGTGCTGGGGGCCACAGGCGCCTTGGTCGTGCTTCAGGGTGTTCTCGGCCGCGTTCATCATCGCACCGCCACCCTTCCTGAAGTCGGCATAGAGCGTCTCGTCCATGCCGCCGAAGAGCGTCGCGGTCACGGTGGCGCGGCCGAACGCGCCGTACGCGACGGCATCGACGAAGGCGGGCATCCAACGGCTGCGGATGAAGGCCTTGTGCGTTTCGTTCTGGTTGGCGGCGGCGCGCTGCATCGCGATGTCGTCGAGCCAGATGTCGGAGATGTGGAAACGGTTGAAGATGCCGTCCGGTGTGGGTCTCCAGGTGATGCCGAGCTGCACGGGCTGACCGTCGAGGGACTTCTTGCCGTCAGCGGGCCATGCGCCCTCGGCGACGAGTTCCGCAAGGCTCAGGCATTCACGGCCGCGCCAGATGCGCGTGGCGGCATCGATGGTCATCTGCTCATCGTCCGCCTTGGCGTCGCCGCCGGCCTTCGCTTCGCACCTGGCGACGATCATGCCCGCGTTGTTCTTGAGCGTCACCTCCGTGAGATTCCACACCGATCCTGCGCGCTGGCAGTGGCTGGGTTCGTCTTCGAGCAGGAGCACGTGGTTCACGGCGTCCTTGTTGTCGAGCGGCAGGACCGGCACGGCGGAGGTGGCGGGGTCGGGCGGAAGATAGGCACGGACATGCATCACCGTGCCGAGCGGGACGTCGCGCAGATCCGCAGGTGCGCCGTGGTAGCGTACGATGCCGTACGGCAGCAGGGCGAACGGGCGGGGAGCGTTCTGGAAGAACACACCCGAACTTCGCACCCGGAGGCTGCCGCGGCGGTTCGCGTGATCGACGAAGACCAGTTCACCCCGGTACGCGAGTGAATGGTCCAGGGCCGGGAATTTCCCGGCTTCCGGGCGGTACGGCTTGTCCCCCTCGGCAGCGGTGCCCACCGCGATCACCAGGCACCAGGTGGTGAGAGCGAGGAGCAGGCGGCTCACAGCGCGATCGCCTTGGTGCTGTCGCCGAACGCGTCGATCTGCACGCCCATGCGCTGAGCCATGAGCAGCAGCAGGTTGCTCATGCGCGCCTCCGCATTCACCGGGCGGCTGCAGATCCCGTAGTGGGCTGAGGTGAGCGCGCCGCTGGCATCGAGCGGGTAGCCGGCGAAATCCTTGGCCTCGCGATTGAAATCGAGATGGCTGCCGTGCGTGAGGCCGAGGTCCGATCCACCCGCGAGCACGAGCGGCAGGTTGGCGTTGCCGTGGCTGTGGCCGTAGGACATGCCGCTGCCGAAGAGCGCCATGGTGGAGCCGAGCAGCGGCTTGCCCGTGAGGTCCTTGGTGTCCGCGAGCCGGGTGAGGAAGTAGCCGAACTGCTCGATGGCGAAGGTGTCGTACCTGGTGAGCTTGTCCATGTAGCCCGGATCGCCGCCGTGGTGGCTGAGCTGGTGGCGCGACTCGGTGATGCCGATCTCGGGAATGGAGAACGCATCGCCCTCGCCACCCAGGCTGAAGGTCGCCACGCGGGTGACGTCGGTCTGGAAGGCCAGCACCATGAGGTCATAGACGGTGCGGAAATAATCGCCGGCCTTGGTATCGGGGATGTCGCGGTCGACGCGCTTGCGCTCCTCATCGGTCACGGTGGGCAGTGCCGTATTGAGCCAGGTGTCGGCGCGCCGCGTGCGGATCTCGGCTTCACGTACGGAGGTGAGGTATTGATCCATGCGGCCCTTGTCCGCCGCGCCCATCTGCTGTTCGAGTCTGCGGACCTCCGCGAGATTGGCGTCGAGCACGCTGACTTTGCGCCGCAGGGCTCGACGTTGGGCGGTCTTCCCGCCTTTCGGTTCCTCGAAGAGCGAAGCGAAGATCTCGCTGCAGCGATGCAGCGCTGGCAGCTGCACACCGTCCGCGGTCCACGCGAGCGACTCGCCGGTGAGGGCGATCTCCATCGACGTGTAGCGCGTGTGCGGCGCCGTGATCTCGGCCATCTTCTGATCCACCGAGATGGTGTTGCGATCCGACGGGCCGAGCTTGCCGCCGGTCAGCCACACCGAGATGCAGCCGTGGTGGTGGGAGAGGGCACCTGGATGATGCAGGCCGCTGATCGGGGTGATGACGCTGCGGTGCTTGTCCAGCGGCTTCAGCGAGCGGGAGGACTGGTAGTCCTTCCCCGCGGTGAGGATTTGGTAGTTCAGCGAGTGGACGCCGTTGGCGAGGTAGATGAACGCGCTGCGCCGTGGCGAGAGTACCGCCTCGGCGGGTTTGTCGGCCGCACCGAGCGGGATCATGCATTCCAGCAGCGGCAGCGCGATGCAGGCGCCCAGCAGCTTCAGGGTATGGCGACGATCGATCAGCCAGGATTGCGCGAGGTAGTTGGCCATCGTACGGCTCCTTGGGTCAGCGTTTGCGCATGAGGCTGGACAATGCCACCGCACGCACGAGGTCTTTGAGCCGGTAGCCGCTCTGCTTCGCGATCTGGACGATCGCCTGAACGTCATCGGCGTCGTCCACCGTCAGCACGCGGCGCAGCCCGTAGCTGCACACCTGCTCGATGAAGGCGCGCACGATCCTGTCGCGGTCCTCCAGCAGGCGCTGCTTGAACCCGCGCGCGTCGGCGAACGGGCGGCCGTCAGGCATCGCAGCCGCGGGATCGACCAGGGGATCATCGCCCGTTCCTGAGCCGACGACTTCGCGCGTCCGCCATTGGCCGATCGCGTCGTACTGCTCGAAGGCGAATCCGAATGGATCGATGCCGCGGTGGCACGCGGCGCAGTTCGCGTTCTGCGCGTGCACGTCGAGGCGTTGGCGCACCGTCACCTTCGGACTCTTCGGCGGCACCGGCTCGATCGGATCCACGTTGGCGGGCGGTGGTGGTGGGGTCCTGTTGTACATCGCCTCGCTGAGCCAGACACCGCGGTGGACCGGGCGATGACGGGTCCCGTCCGAGGTCAATCCGAGCACCGCTCCCATGGTCAGGAGACCGCCACGACGATCCTGCGGTTTCAGCGCGATGCGCTCGAAGCCTCCGCTGCTCGGCTCCGGGAGTCCGTAGAATTCGCAGAGACGCGCATTGGCCATGGTCCAATCGGAATCGATGAAGCTGTCGATGGACAGGTTCCTGGTGAACACTTCGCGGAAGAATTCCACCGGCTCCGCTGCCATGCTGGTCTGCAACCAGGGATCATAGGTCGGATAGAGCTTTTTGTCCGGCAGGAACGTGCCGACGCGATGCAGCTGCAACCACTGCCGCGGGAAGTCATCGACGAAGCGGCTGATCTTGCTGTCGGACAACATGCGGTCGACCGCTGTGGCCAGACCATCACCGGCGAGCGCGCCTGCGTTGGCGTCGGCGGTGAGCGCGTCGTCGGGCATCGAGCTCCACAGCAGGTAGGAGAGCCGGGTGGCGAGCTCCACCTGGGTGAGAGTGTCGCGCTTCACCGGATCGCCTTCGACGATGTAGATGAAGTGCTGTGAGGTCAGCACGCCCTGCAACGCCACGCGATAGGCGTCGACGACCTTTTCGCCCGCTGCGCGTTCGTCGCCATAGGACTTCAGGAAATCCGCTAATTCCTGTGGCTTCACCGGCCGGCGCCAGGCGCGTGCGGCGAAGCGCTGCAGATGCTGCGCGACCACCTCGGGCGAGGCGTCGTCCGGTGGCAACACGCCGCTGCGCCGGGACTTCTCCGCGTCCGAAACCAGCGGCCCTTCCCACTCGATCCAATCGAGCAGCACCGAGGAGAACAGGCCGTTGCCCTTGTCGTCGAACATCTGCGGCGCGTTCGCGTTGAGGAGCAGGGTCTCGCTGCTGTGGGTGAAGATGTAGCCGTTCTTCTTGGTCAGCGCGTAACGGAACGCCGCGCCTGCGCGTCGATCCACCTCGTGCGTGGAGACCACGCAGAATTCAAGGGTCGCAGGCATCTCGAGGAACACCTCGAACTCGTAGACCTGCGGCTTGTCCTCCGGCGCCGTGAGATCGAATTCGACCACGCCGTCCACGGTCTCTTCGCCAGTGCGTTTGCCGATGCTCAGGTGCGCCGTCTGACCGCCGGGCGGACGGATGCCGCTGGCCTGGATGCGTACTTTGAAGAGCCCGCTGCCGGCTGGTCCGGTCTGGTCGAACCAGTGCGGTGCGAGCGCCTGCTCCACGCTGCCTGGGAACAGGAGGAAGCGCAGCGGTCGCTTGATGCCGAAGCGATCGAGCAGCGCCTGCTGGTCCTTGCCGCCATCGTAACGCAATTCCGCGGCGGTCTTGCGGACCTTGCGCGTTTCGCTCGCGGTGATCGGAAACGCGCGATCGAGCACGAGATCCGCCGCGCGGTAGTAGCGGTCCACGTGCGACGGCGACAACGTCAGTTGCGAGCCGATGCGTTCGAAACCGTGCCACCGGGTGTCTGCGTTCAATTCCCCGGGTTTGGCGGGATCGTAGCGCACGCCGAGCAGGTCGTAGACCGTGTTCTGATATTCCTTCCGGCTCAGGCGATAGAGCGACACGGCCGGACGGGCCGCCATGCGCACGTCACGGCCGATCTTGATGCGTTCATCGAGTATGGAAATGAATCCGGTGATCTCTTCACGCGTCGGCCGCTTCTCCTTTTTGGGCGGCATCTCGCCGGCATTGATGGCTTCGAGCACCTCGCGCCAGCGATGCGCGTCCTCACCCTGCTTGAAGTCACGCGAGAGCTTATCGAGGCGCAGGTCGCCCTTCTCCTTGTCGGGCCCATGGCATTTCAGGCAGTGGCCGTCCAGGAACGCTTCAAACGGTTCAGCCGCCTGGGCCGTGCCGACCAGACCAAGTCCGACCACGAGGGCCATCAGGAAACGGACCGGACGAGCGTAACGACCCATGGACTCTCTCCGCATACACGCTCCGCCGTGATTGATCGTTGATTCTACTGCGACGGATTGGATGTGTTCGAACAAGAACGGGCACCCTTATGTCAGCGGCCTGCTTCCATCACGGGCACGTGGCTATTTTGCGGCTGCCTGCCGTTTTCAGCACCCTGCTGGGGACTGACAGGCACCTGCCCTGGAGCAGTGATCGTAACCGGCAGGATGGGGGGGATATCCCCCGTTCGGGGGATCGCCTCGATCGAGTCCGCAGTCATCACCGGGATCACTCCGCCGGTTGTCGCGGATGCGAAACTGCCGTCGCGACCGATTCCCGCGCTTCCCTGCGCTGGCTGAGCCTCGTCAACGCATCCATCGACGTGATACTGGTCACCGTCGCATGTCGTTCAGCGCGCGTTCCAGGGTCGGAGGCCTGCCGGCCATGGGTCTACCCCTCCATCTCGCCGCCGGCCGTCGGCCCCGGCAGGCCAGCCACCACCTCTGCGTCGGACTTGTCGGGATCGATGCAGTCGGCGATGATGTGATCGGCCAACTCGCCCAGATAGTCGGTGAGGACCTTGTTCATCTCCAGGTACTCGGGCCACAGATCGGTGTTTACCGAGCGCTTGCCGATCATCACGCACACCGACGTGCGGCGCATGCGCGGATGTCGATAGGGCCGATGCCCCTTCGAGCGGCACAGGGCGAGGAACAGGCGCAGCGACCATGCGTTGGTCAGCGAGAAGCGGAACTCCACCGGTGGATCGCCAGCAGGCCCCGCCTGCGGCACGCCATCGATGCGCTGCTGGAGACGCTCCATGGCGGCCTGCGCGGCGACGCGCTCGCCGGGCGTGGTGGCACCAGCGAACAGCGCCTTGATCTTGGCCAGCTTGTCACGGATGTGCTGTTCATCAGACATGGCGTCGGCGGCCCTTATTCCCGGTGTCCAACTCCATAGCCGGCCGCGGCCGACATTCCACCGCGCAGGCGGGGATGGAGAGCGGGCGGTACCGCGCCGGTTGGTAACCTGCGTATGTCCTTTATTGGCTTGCGCCCATCGCACCGGCGCAGTCCTGGTGACCGGGAATAGCGCGGATTTTCCCAAGGGCATACGCCACGGTGTCGTGGTTATGAACCCGGCGACCTACGTGCAGCACCTGGATTCGTTGGGTGTCCGGCTCCCTCGAATTCGGCATCCATCTCCTTAGCCAGACGCGGCAGGCACTCCACCGCGTAGGCCGGCAGCGAGAGCAGGCGGTAGCGCGTCGGCTTGCCGGTCGAGGCCGTCGTGTCGATGTCCTGGAGCTGTGGAGCAGCGCTGTTGAAGCGTGCGGCCCAGGGCAGGCCCTGCTCGGCCATGAAGACGTGCAAGCTGCGCATGGCTCCACCGGCTCCAGCCTTCACCTCGATCGGCAGCACATGGCTCGTCGGCGCAGCGAGGTAGTCCACTTCGGCGGATGAGGACCGCGCTTCGCGGGACCAGTACCACAAAGTCGGCTCCTCATTCGCATGGCCGATCAGCCGTAGGAGTTGGCCCACGGCTTGCTCGGCGATCGCACCGGCATTCACCAGGTCGATGTCCTCGGCTCGCTCCAGCGCAGCCAGATCAAGTCGCAGCGCTGAGCTGACGAGGCCGATATCGAGATGTACCACCTTGCTGGTTTTCGCATTGGCCCCGGCACCGAGTGGCAATCCCTTGCCATGCGTCGAGACCACGCGGTGGCAGACTCGCGCCAAGGTAAGCAAGTCGAGAGACTGCTTGAGCGTGACGGCACGCTCATCGCGATCGACCTTGGCGTAGGTGAACTTCTGACCGAGTTGATTCGGCACGCTGTCGAGCACCGCTGCCAACCGACGATGGTGGACGCGATCCGCGTACTTGGCGAAGTCGTCGCGAATGGTCGCTAGCAATTCGCGGTGCACCTCGGCCACAGGAAGAAAGGACCGCTCACGGACAAATGCCTGAACTGCCGCCGGCATGCCCCCAACCAGAACCCAGGAGCGAAAGAGTGCGCTGGCCTTGTCGTGCAGAACCGCTGGCACGCCGCTGCGGATGGCCGCCACGCTCAGGCTGTCGTCCAACCAGCGCGCCAAGGGCTCTTCGCCGCACGCGTGGCAGAACTCGATGAAGCCCATCGGCTCCAGGTGCAGGTACGAGATGCGGCCCACCGGCATCGAGAAGCGATGATCGGCCAGCGTGAAATCCAACAGGGAGCCAGCTGCGACGACCGGCACCTGCGGCATCTCTTCGGCGAACCAGCGCAGCTTCGCCAACACCTCTGGCACCGCTTGGATCTCGTCGAGGAAGAGCAGAGCGGAGCCATCGCTCGGGATGCGTTGACCAAGCAGTACTTCCAGCCGTTGCATCACGACCTGCGGATCGTTGTCAGTGAAGCAGGCGGCGGCCTCCGGACGCCGCTCCAGGTTGACCTCGACCACCCGGCCGAACTGCTGTTGTCCCCAGGTGCGGACCAGCCACGATTTACCGACCTGACGGGCACCACGCAGCACGAGTGGCTTGCGGTCGAGCTTTGTGGCCCAAGCGCTTAGGTAGGCAGAACGGATCCTGAGCATAATGAATGATAATAGACAAGGCACATTTATCAATAGAATTGCTACTGGAGCAAGGATACTAAGAGCTCACCTTGAAACACGGCGACCCGCACGCGAAGCGTGCGGGTCTCTTGAAAAAATGGAGGCGCCGGGAATCGAACCGGGGTCAGGACCCTCCCTCTGACAGGCGCTTATGCCTTTGTATCTCACGTATTTACAGTCACACCAATGAATTGCATAAAATTAGAACTCGGCCTAGCATGTGTCCGCATGCTCCTTCATCGAGATTAATTTGCCACCCTTTTGCCACACGAGCGTTTAAAAGGAAATGCGGCTGATGCTAAGCTAATACGGCCGAACATCTCCAAAATAGCCTCTATTCCGAGATCAGTGGGTAGCCCGCGTTCAGCGGCAAACGGCGAAGGCGCTCTGAGGTCGAGCTTCCCCGCGATTAGGTAGGCTACGGTGATAGAGGTGCAATAGAGTCGGTAGCCTCTGGCCTTGCGATTGGCAGCTTGGAGGAGGCTGTTGAGCCATTCCATGACGGCATCGGTCAGCCGCGAGGTCTACCAGCGCAAGATGCCCTCGGCGCGGTTGTTGATGGTCTTTGCCGCCTTGACCACCGGCTTGAGGGTCGAGGTCATCGCTACGGCGAGCCAGCCCTTGAGAAACCCCGTCGCTGAACGCAGGTCAGGCAGCCGATAGAGGTCCCTGAAGGTCTCCTTCATGCGATAAACCTCGGCCAGGGCGGCATTGCGCTTGGTGATCTCGGTCAGGGTTTCGCGCTGGCAATCAGTAAGATTCTCCGGGTTCTTGAGCAGGGCATAACGGGCGCCCTTCACGGTCTTGTCCTTGCGCCATTCCGAGCGACGGACCCGCTCGACGGCATCTCCGAGCACCTTTGCGACATGGAAGCGATCAAAGGTCACCTCGGCTTTGGGCAGGGATTCCCGTACGCCTTTGATGAATGCCCGTGATTGTATCAATACGGATTCCCAGGCTCTAGTACGCGTGGTTGAACGCTCACTTTCAAGGCACGATGAACTGAGATCTACCCAAGTAGGTAGGTCTTTACCCCATGGCACCAAGGCGGTGGGCATCCCTATCCTCGTCATCTCTAGCGCGGCGGGCCATCAGGCCTCCAGCGGACCGGTTGGCTCAACAACGAGGGTAATCACATGAAGACTTCCAAGACATTGTCCAAAGACCCCATTTGCGGCATGACCGTTGATGCGGCGACAGCAATCCACGCCGAGCGCGATGGGAAGACGTACTACTTTTGCGGTGAAACCTGCCGGAAGAAGTTCATCGATCCGCAATCCCAGAACGGATCCGGGAAGGATGCAAAAGGCTGTTGCGGGTAGATCGATGCAGGAATATTCATGTGGGACCGTTGGTGTTGGCGCTCCGACAGCTGCGGTTGATGAGAAAGAAGGATACCTATGAACCACAGCGACGGATGGATGAATCATGGCGGAATGTGGGTCTGGGCGGTGGTTGGAACGGCGATCATCGTTTTGCTCATCACCGTGGTGGGTGGGCGTTTCAGGAAATGAGCATGCGCACAGGCCCGTCCCGCACAGCTCCCTCGCGAAAGGCAGACTGATATGATGTCACCAGCTCCCGCTATCGCTGTGGCCACGCGGGCCACTCCTGCGGGTAGCCCCGCTCCGGCCGTTCGCATGTACACCTGTCCTATGCATCCCGAGGTGCAGCAGGATCATCCCGGTGCTTGTCCCAAGTGCGGCATGGCGCTGGAATTGAAACCCGGCGCGACGAGTCAGCCCGAAGACGGCAATGCCGAATTGCGCGATATGATCAGACGTTTCCAGGTCGGTGCGGCATTGACGGCACCGGTATTCGTGCTGGCCATGGCCCACGTCATTCCGGCGCTGGCCAGTCAGCCATGGGTTGATGGCCAGACCAGCCGCTGGTTGCAGTTCGGCCTCACTATCCCTGTCGTCGGTTGGGCCGGATGGCCGTTCTTCGTGCGTGGCTGGCAATCGCTGCGGCACTGGCATTTAAACATGTTCACCCTGATCGCCATCGGCGTGGGTGCCGCCACTGGTTTCAGCGTGGTGGCGATGCTCCTGCCCGACCTGTTCCCGCGCGCCATGCAACACGATGGCAAGGTCGCCATCTACTTCGAGGCCGCAGCGGTCATCGTGGTGCTGGTGCTGCTCGGTCAGGTGCTGGAGCTGCGGGCCCGCAGCCGCACCGGCAGCGCCATTACCGCGTTGCTGAATCTCGCTCCGCCCACCGCACGCCAGGTCGCACCTGGCGGTGATCACGTCGTGCCGTTGGATCAGGTGAAGGTCGGTGACTGGTTGCGCGTCGTGCCCGGCGACAAGGTGCCCGTCGATGGCGTGGTCGTAGAGGGCCATTCGAGCGTGGAGCAATCCATGGTCACGGGCGAGCCCGTCCCGGTCGAGAAGTCGGTCGGTGATCGTGTGATGGGCGGGACGGTGAATGGCACCGGCAGCTTCGTCATGCGCGCCGATCGGATCGGGGCCGACACCCTGCTCGGCCAAATCGTCGACATGGTCGCCGAAGCCCAACGCAGCCGAGCGCCGATCCAGGGACTGGTCGACCGGGTCGCGGGCATCTTTGTGCCGGCGGTTTTGGCGATCTCGGTGATCACCTTCGCCTGTTGGATGTGGTTCGGACCAGAGCCACGGCTGGCGTACGCCATCGTCAACGCGGTCGCGGTGCTCATCATCGCCTGTCCCTGCGCTCTCGGGCTCGCCACCCCGATGTCGATCATGGTCGGCGTCGGCCGTGGCGCTCAGGACGGGGTGTTGATGAAGAACGCAGAAGCCCTCGAACGTCTAGAAACGGTCACGACCCTGGTGATGGACAAGACCGGAACCCTGACCGAGGGGAGGCCGACGCTCATGGATGTCCTGCCGGTTGCCGGATTCCCTGGCGATGACCTGCTGCGTCTTGCCGCCGCCCTGGAACAGAACAGCGAGCACCCGCTTGCGGCCGCGGTCGTCCAGGGTGCGAAGGCTCGTGGTGTGGCATTGACCGAGGTCTCGAATTTCCGCTCGGTGACCGGCGGGGGCGTGATCGGTACGGTGACTGGACGTGCGGTGCTTATCGGAAAACCGGCTTTCCTGCGTAACGAGAACATTGCAGGCATGGAAGCGCTCGAGGCGTACGCAGCGGCATTGCAGGAGGATGGGAAGACGGCGCTCTTCGTCGCGGTCGATGGAAAACCGGCTGGCATCCTGGCGGTGGCCGATCCGATCAAGTCCACGACGGCTGAAGCCATTCGCGAGCTGCACGCACTGGGTTTGACCTTGGTGATGCTCACCGGCGACAACCGGCGCACCGCCGCGGCGGTGGCCAAGACCCTCGGTGTCGATGCGGTAGAGGCGGAGATCGAACCGGCAGGGAAGGCTGCTCATATCAAGAAGCTGCGCCTTGGCGGTCGACATGTCGCGATGGCGGGTGACGGCATCAATGATGCGCCCGCCCTCAGCGAGGCCGATGTCGGGATCGCCATGGGCACCGGTACCGAGGTGGCGATGCACAGCGCTGGCATCACGCTCGTTCGTGGTGATCTCCGGGGCATCGCCAAGGCGATTCGCCTCAGCCGGGCGACCATGCGCAACATCCGTCAGAACCTGTTCTTCGCTTTCGCCTACAACGCCTTGGGCATCCCGGTGGCGGCGGGCGTGCTGTATCCGGTGTTTGGCACGCTGCTCAGTCCGATGATTGCCGGTGCGGCGATGAGCCTGAGTTCGGTTTCGGTGATCGCGAACGCCCTGCGCCTGCGCAAGGCGCGCCTGTGATCGCACGGCGCAGTCCGCGCCAGCCAGTAGCCGCTGCGCTTGCTTCGGGATGAAGAGGACCGGTGGCACGGCATGCAAGAGCCACATGATGAAGGGCTCGTCATGACTCGGAGCGCGAGTGCGGCCAGGCGAACCGGCGCCGTCGATGAAGTTCCTCGATGATGGCGCCCACGCAGAGGGCGCGCGAGCGGCAGCACATCCACCGTCCAATCAGGACCAGATCATGAACGAAGACCTCACCGACACGCGCACGCCCTCGCCGCACGAGCACGCCATCCGGCTCGCCAAGGACAGGCCAGCCGCAGAGATGACCACCCACCAGCACATCGCCGCCCTTGCGCTCCAGGGCCTGGCGATGACCTACCACACCAACGATTGGCCGGCCGAGACCCTGGCCAAGGACGCCGTGGAGCTGGCGGACCAGCTGCTGGCGCAATTGACGCCCGATCCGTCGGTCTGGGGCAAGCCACAGGCGGCGCCCAAGCGGAAAGGCGGCAAGGCCCCCGCGTGACGCCCGCGGCCCCCGCGCCCGCCCACGTCCTGACCCTCAACGGCGGATCCTCGAGCATCAAGTTCGCGGTGTTCGCCTGCGCTG
>JACDGQ010000470.1 GCA_013821615.1 Planctomycetota bacterium | reverse complement strand
CCTCGGTGATGATGTCGGCGCGCAGCTGCGCGGCGGCGGCGTCCGAGCGGGGCAGGGGACGCGGGGCGGCGGGGGCGGTGGTGGGCATGGCGTTCGGTATACCGTTCTGAGAACAGTATACCGAAGTCGCCAACGGGCGTTGCCGGGCTCCGGGTCCGGAGGGTGCGCTGCCAGCCCAGGTGCAGGAGAACGACCGGCGACGCCACGGCAGGCACGCCGTAGAGCTTTCCCGGAGCCTGCATCCCATGCCTTTACGTCTGTCCAGCACCGCCTTGCTCAGCGTCTGCCTGCTCGCGCCCGTCCTGACCGCTGCCGCCGAGGATTACTTCCCCCCGCCCGACAGCGCCGGTGGATGGCGCGTGCCTGCGGACGCGGCGCAGACGCGGACGCTCGGCGGCATGGACCAGGAAAGCCTGGCGCAGGCCGGCGAGCAGGCGCAGCGCTGCGGGGCCAACGTCGGCCTGCTGGTGGTGCGCCACGGCTATCTGGTCTACGAGCGCTACTGGGGCCGCGCGCACCGCGACAGCAATCCCGACATGGCCTCCACCGGCAAGGCCTTCACCAGCATCGCCTGCGGCATCATGCTCGAGAAATTCCACGACCAGTTCCCGGATGGTCTCGGCCAGAAGGTTTTCACCGCGCAGTATCTGCCCGAAGCCCTGCCGCTGGACGACCCGCGGCGCGCGCAGATCAGCCTCGGCCAGCTGCTGTGCATGAGCGGCGGCTACCACGGCGAGGGCGGCAGCCCGGGCGTGGTCGACGGCAGGGTCGTGCCGCTGACGCCAGTGCCGGGGCAGGATCTCAAGGACCTCGACGGCAGTTCGCTGCGCACCGTGTTGTGGACCGATCCCGGCGCGGGCTATTCCTATTCCTCGCCGGAGCCGCACATCGCCTCGATGGTGCTGCGCCGCGTCGCCGGCATGGACCTCAAGGACTGCATCGACCAGTGGCTGGCGAAACCCATGGGCTTCGGCGCGTGGAACTACTGCCTGTTCCGCGGCGCCATCACCCTGCCGCACGCCAACGGCGCGGGCAGCATCGCCCTGCACGCCACCGACGCGCTGCGCTTCGCCTACCTGCTGCTGCACCAGGGGCGCTGGGCGGGCCAGCAACTGGTGCCTGCCGCCTACGTCGCGCAGTGCGGCAAGCCTTCGCCGTTCAACCCGCACACGCCCTTCAGCCTGATGTTCGAGAACAACTCCGACGGCCACGTCGCAGGCGCGCCGCGCGACGCCTTCTGGAAATCGGGCGCCGGCGGCTTTTGCATGTACGTAGTGCCCTCGCTCGACCTGGTGCTGTACAAGATGGGCGGCAGCGCCGGGCAGTACCAGGCGGAACTCACCGGCCTGCCCCAGCCCCCCTCGCCGCAGGCGCGCGACGACTGGAAGCCCATCCCGCGCACGCCCTTCCACGATGGCTCGCTGACCGGCGACGACGGCCTGCGCCGCGTGCTGGAGATGGTCGCGGCGGCGGCGCGGGATTGAACCGGCGCGCCGTCACGGCACCAGGTCGCCGATCAGCATGATCCCGCCCACGTACCAGTTGGTGCCCGCGTACTTGGCCGGGTCCTTTTCCAGGTCCGGGCGGTTGTGGTCGAAGAGGATCTTCGCCTTGTCCGGCACCACCTGGTCGACGCGCACCTCGACGCTGTGCACCGCATCGGGGAGTTCCGATGCGATGCGCAGGGACGCGAGGCGGTGGTAGGTGCAGTAGCCGTCGATGCGCGCCATGGCCGTGGGCGCACCGCCATCGACGCTGATCAGCACCTGGCCGCAGTCAGGGCCGAGCAGATCGTAGATCGACACCGCGCTGCCCTTGAAGCGGAATGCCAGGGTGGTGCCGGGCTTGCCGGCGCGCCACAGGCTGGGCACGCGCTCGCCGAAACTCTTCGCGCGCGGATCCGTGGCGGCGTCGAGCCTGGTCCAGCCGTCGCCCAGCTTGGCCTGTTCGAGCGGCACCAGCTTGGCCTTCTCATAGTTGTCGGCGACGAGCGGGGCGCCCAGCGCATGGGGCTGGTGCGTGCCGGCGAGAAGATTGGGCAGGTGGCGCGTCAGGATCTGCGTGTACAGGTCGTGGCCGGCATCGGTGGGGTGGACGTCGTCCTCGACGAACACCAGCTTGTCGCCGAGCGCCGCGCGCTCCGCGTCGCTGGGCTTGCTGGTGCGGAAGACCAGGGTCCCGGCGCGCTGGCGCGCAGAGACCTCAACGCCGAAGTGCACTGACGGGATGGCGTAGTGGTCGGCCAGCGACTCCATCACGCTGGCGGCGCGCGGAAAGTGACCATCCTTGAAGTCGCCGAGCATGCCGCCGGTCAGGGTGTAGACGTAGCAGATGTCGGTGGCCGGGTCGGCCGCCCAGGTCTGACGGACAATGCCTTCCATGCAGCGCTGGATCTGCAGCGGATCGGCGCCGCCGTCGTTGACCGCGAATTCGACGAACACCAGGTCGGGTTTGTGCTGCAGCACGTCGTGGCCGCAGCGGTACACGCCGAGGTCCGAACCCGTGCCGCCGATGGCAGCGTTGATCTCGTGGAATTCCGACTTCGGATACTGCTGCTTGAACCACGCCAGGCTCTTCACCCGCCAGCCGTTGGCGGCGGTGATGCTGCCGCCGAAGTAGGCGATGGCGACCGGCTTGCCGGCGGCGATTTTGGCTGCGACGTTGGGCAGACCGCCGCGCTCCTGGCACTCGACCGCAGGACGCAGCGGAAAGGCCTCGGCGGCGTGGAGGGCGGTGAGGACGGACAGCAGGAGCAGGATGATGCGGTGCATGCGGGGGGCCCCGGTGGGATGATGGCGCCAGGGTACTACCCCGCGTCGTGGGCGACGCTGAGCGGTGAGGCGCGGAAGACCACCATGCACGCAGCGATCCGACATGCCCGTGCCGCCACCGGATACAGCGCACTGGCGTCGCCGCGCCGATCACGCAAACTCCGCAGTTCATGACCTCCCCACACCGATCAGCGCCATCTCTCGCGCGCGCGCGCACCGCCTTCGCAGCGCACGGCGAAACCGTGCAACGGGCGATGATCGTGGAACTCGGCGCCTCCACCGCGGGCGCGGACGTGATCCGCCAGCTCTGGCGCGAGGAGCGCATGCCCTCCATCCGCCGCTGGGTGGTCGCGGCTGCGGGTGCGGCGAGCGGGCGCTGGGTGCGGCCCCTGCTGCGCGCCGCGCTCGCGGATCCCGCCATGACCGTGCGCCTGCATGCCATCTGCGCGATCCATCAGCGCGGCGATCGCGCTCTGGCAGGTGCTGCGCTGGCGCTGGCCGCGGACGCGAGCGGCGGCATCCGCACCAACTGCCTGGCGCTGGTGGCCGAGCTCAAGCCGCCGGGGTGGCGCGCGGCCATCGTGCGCGGGATCGACGATCCCAAGGACTACGTGCGCAAGCAATGTCGGCGGATCCTCGCTGCGGCGCCGGAAGGGCGCTGAGCGGAGAACGCTGCGCGCGCCGTGCCACCATGCGCCATGAACGGCAGCCTCGATTTCAGCCCAGCCCCGGATCCGGGCGCGTTGCCCGGCTGCCTTTTCTC
>JACDGQ010000469.1 GCA_013821615.1 Planctomycetota bacterium | reverse complement strand
GCTCTGAGGACGCGCGGCCGGCGCGCTGCAGGCGCGGCGGGTCAGGCGGTCAGCCGGGCACCGCTCCCGCTGCTCGCCAGCCACGTCTTCCACGCCGCGATCGCCGCTTGGCGGTCGTGCATGCGCTCTGCGGCAATGGCTTTGCAGAGCGTCAGATCGGCCATGGCGAAGACGCGGTGCGGTTGCGCCAGGAACTGCGCATCGGTCAGGCGGCCAAGCAGCCATTCCGCGCGGTGCCAGGGCTTCTGCTGCCACGGCCAGCGCAGGGTCCGTGCGACATCGGTGCACGCCCGCATTACCGCCCCGTCCTCGCCGGCCAGCTCATGCAGGAAGGGCAGGATGAGGAAGTGGTGGAGGTCGAAACCGTAGTCGCGGTACGGCACCAGCCATGCCGACATCGGGTGCTCCATGGACAGCGGGCGCTCCCCGGTGGCGAACAACTGCCAGGCGCGCACAAGATCGCCACGCTTGAAGGCCTCCAGTCCCAACAGGTGGCGCGGCCACATGCGCACGAAGCGATCGTCGTGATAGCGGTCGTAGGCCTCCTGGTCCTGGCCGGTCGCCATCAGCACCTCGACGCTGTGCTGCTGGCCGGCATCGGCGGATTCGGCCGACCGCCCCGACAGCGTCATCGCCATCAGGGGCGTCGCCTGATCGCGCGCCGCTGCCAGAGCCTGGTCGAACCGGCCGGCCACCAGCAGGGCGGGAGGATAGGTCGGCGCGCGGAGCAGGACCTCGTCCACGCGGCCCTGGGCGATCATGCCGTCCCAGATGCTGGATGGCAGGTCGTCGGCGTTGTAGACCGACGCATCCATCTCGCGCGAGCGCCCGAGATTGAACAGCGCGCCCTCGCACGCCGAGACCATGTGCGGGAAGCGCGCCAGGATCTGCTCATACCGCCCGAGGCACTCCAGCGCCTCGCACACCGGCACGTCCTGATGCGGGTAGAGGCGGAGCAGCTCGTCGAAGCGTTCACGGCGGAGCAGCAGATTCGCCGCGGCGCGCTCGGTCCCGACCTCGCTCGCGAGCAGGTCGTCGTGCAGGCCCTGGAAGAGCTCGCCGGATGCCGCGACGGCGGTCTCGTCGAGCGCATCGGCGTGCCGCGCCCACTGCATCGCGATGTACGCGCGCCCTTCTGGTGAAGCGCGTGGATAGCGTGACCGGATCGCGGCGCACAGCGCCTGCTGGTCGCCGCCACCGCCGAGCTGGTCGATCCGCTCGATCTCCACCAGCTCCTCATGGGCGGTCCCCGCCAGCGGTGCCCAGCACGCGGCCGCCGCCGCCGCGTCGCCCTTGCGCAGCAGGCTCAGGCCCTCCTTGTAGCGCGCCTCCTCCGCGATGGCGGAGCCCGGGTGGCCGTCGCGCACGCGGCGGTACTGCTGCGCCGCCTGCTCGTAGAGGCGGTCCTGCAGCAGCGCATCGCCGATGGCGGTGGCCGGCACCTTCTCGGGGATGCCGAGCGCGTAGACGCGGACATCGCGGAAGGCCTTGCCGCGGTACCAGGCGTAGAGCGCGATGTAGCCGGAGGTGAACGGCAATGGATCGATGTAGTGGCAGAGCTCGCGGCCATCGACCAGGATGGCGATGCGCGCCCCGACCTTCTCGAAGCGCAGGTGGTAACGCGTGCCAACCTGGGGGCGGAAGCCGTTGAAGGCGAGGATATGCTCATGGGTGTCGAGGATGCCCGTGAAGCTGCCGTTGTACGCGCCGACCTGGAGCTTGAAGAGGCCGCTTACCGGATCGGGCGCCTTGCTGCCGTCGGCCGCCCAGATCGGGTCGTGCTGCCAGATCAGCGAGAGGTCGCACGGCGCCGTCCCGGGCATGATCTCACCCTCGAACTCGACCGCGGTATCGCCGGACAGCTGGCGTTGCAGGCTCATGCGGCTGCCCAGGGACGCGGTCGAGACCAGCCAGCCCTCCCGCACCTCGAAGGCTCCTTCCTGCACCTTCCAGCGCGTACGCCAGGCCTCCGTGGCGAAGTCCTCAACGAGCACCGGATGGCCCCAGGTCGCGACCTCCTTCAGGCGCTCGCCGTAGATGACGTCGAGCAGACCGAGGATGACCACCGCGACCGTGGTGCCGATGGCGATGGCGCGGCCGTGCCGGCGGACGATGCGGCGCAGGCGAGCGCTGAAGGTCTCGCGGTGCGCCCGCACCGCGAGGCCGCCCTGGAAGCGCTGGAGGTCGTCGACCATCAGCTCGACGGTGTGGTAGCGGTCCTGCGCGCGCGGCTGCATCGCGCGCATGGCGATGGCCAACAGCGCCGCCGGTACACGTGCGCGCTCCGCGGGCGTCGGCTCGTCAAGCAGACCGGCGCGTTTGCGCCGCCAGAAGTCCTCTTCATCCTCAGCCCACATCGGCGGGCGCAGCAGCAGCGCGTGGAACAGCGTCGCACCGAGGCCATAGATGTCGCTGCGCAGATCGACGGGCTCGAGACGCGCCTGCTCCGGACTCATGTAGAGTGGCGTGCCATAGAGCTGCACGCGCCCGGTTCCTACGCGCACCGCGCTGCCCCAGTCGGCGAGCAGGATCTCGCCGAAGTCGCCGAGCATGAGGTTGTCCGGCTTGACGTCCTGGTGGGCGATGCCGTGATGGTGGGCGAAGGCGAGTGCATTGCCCGCGCCGATGGCGATGCCCACCACCGCGTTGGTCGAGGCGATGCGTAGCGAGCGCTGGCCCCCGGCCGCCTCCGCCAACTCGTGGCCGAGCGAGTGGCCCTCGATGCGCTTCATCATGAAGAACAGCCGGCCGCGCGCGTCGACGTCGACCTCGTGGATCGGCGGGATGTTGGGATGCTGCAGCGCAGCGGTGATCTGCGCCTCGTCGAGGAAGTCGGCGAAGCGATCGGGCGCGGGCACCTCTGCGCCGGCCATGAATTTCACCGCCACGGTGCGGCGCAGGTCGCGGTCGTAGACCGCGTAGACCTGCCCGCTGGCGCCCGCGCCGAGCAGGTCGCGCACCTCGAAGCGAGCACCTTCCGTACCCAGGGCGCGCCGCTCGAGGATCGGCTGCGGCAACTCCGGCTGACTGGCCTCGTCGTCCGAAACCCCCTCCACGACGCCGGAGCGGATGGTGCGGGTGAGCTGGGCGCGCAACTGGGCGCTGGTGCGGGTGCGGGTCGGTGCGGGCATGGTCGCCCGGAAGCATACCTCAGGCTTGGCGACTTATCGAGATGGCTGCGGGGCAGTAGGTTGGGAACTTTTACCCCACCCCATGCCCGAACAGCTCCCGGTGCTCCTCCATCGCGAAGCGGTCGGTCATGCCCGCGATGTAGTCGGCGACCGCGCGGTGCAGTCCCAGGCCCTCGGCGCGCCGGCCATGCTCGGGCGGCAGGCTGTCGGGGTGCGCGGTGTAGAACACGAAGAGGTCGCCGAGGATGCGCCGCGCCTTGTGGAAGACGCGGTTGACCAGGTGGTGGCGATACAGGTTGGCGAACAACCAGGCCTCCAGGCCCTCCTTGGCCTGGACCATCGACGGCGCCATGCCGACCACGCCGGGTGCGGCCGCGCGCACCGCGGCCACGCTGCCCAGCCC
>JACDGQ010000468.1 GCA_013821615.1 Planctomycetota bacterium | reverse complement strand
TAGTAGAGGAAGCCGCGGCTCTCGCGCATCAGCATGCGCTTGCGCGCCAGCGGCGTGGTCGGCGCGGACAGGCACACCGTGGCCAGGCCGGCGGCGCGCATCGTGGCCAGGAACTCCGCGCCCTCTTCCGGCGGCAGGTCGAGGGGCAGCAGCCCGTCGACCCCGGCCGCGACCGCGTCGCGCGCGAAGGCTTCGATGCCGTAGGCCAGCACCGGGTTGACATAGGTGAAGAAGAGCAGCGGCACGCGGGTGCGCGCACGGATGCGCTGCACCGCCGCGAGCACGCCGCGCACGGTGGTCCCGGCTTTCAGCGCGCGCTCACAGGCCGCCTGGTTGGCCGGACCGTCCGCCATCGGATCCGAGTACGGGATGCCGAGCTCGATGATGTCGACGCCGGCGTCCGCCATCGCCACCACCAGCTCGACGGTGGCGTCGAGGTGCGGGTCGCCGGCGCAGATGTAGGCGATGAAGGCCTTCCGCCCGTGCGCCCGCAGCTCGCTGAACCGTTGCGCGATGCGGTTGGCGGGCGGGGAGTCAGCAGCGTCCGGAAGTCCGGAAGTCCGGAAGTCCGGAAGTCCCTTGGGAACAGGCGAACCGGCGCGTCCAGACGCGTCGGCCTCGGAAACGGTCCTCACACCACGAGACTTCCGGACTTCCGGACTTCCGGACTTCCGGACCGGGGCAATCCCCGCACGGACTTCCGGACTTCCGGACTTCCGGACCGGGGCAATCCCCGCACGGACTTCCGGACTTCCGGACTTCCGGACTTGAGCTCCTCCCGACTTCCGGTCCGCGGCTCCCATCACAGCGCCACTCCCTCAAGGCGCGCGACTTCCGCCACGTCCTTGTCGCCGCGGCCTGAGACGTTGATGATGAGCAGCGCGTTCTTCCTGGTGCGCTCGACCACCTGCGGCAGCGCGCCGATGGCATGCGCTGATTCGAGCGCGGGGATGATGCCCTCGGTCTCGGCGAGCAGGTGCAGCCCGGCGAGCGCCTGGGCGTCGCTGACGCGCAGATATTCGGCGCGCTTGGTGTCGCGCAGCCAGGCGTGCTCGGGGCCGATCGAGGCGTAATCCAAACCGGCACTGACCGAATGCGTGCCGACCACCTGGCCGTCGCCGTCCTGGAGGACGTAGCTGGCCATGCCCTGGAACACCCCGAACGAGCCGCCACTGAAGCGCGCCGCGTGCTCGCCGAGCTCGGCACCGCGACCACCCGCCTCGGCGCCGATGAAGCGCACCTTGGTGTCCTTCATGAAGGGGTGGAACAGCCCGATCGAGTTCGAGCCGCCACCGACGCAGGCGACCAGCACGTCAGGCAGGCGGCCCTCGGCCTTGAGGATCTGCGCGCGCGCCTCCTTGCCGATGACGCTCTGGAAATCGCGCACCATCACCGGGTAAGGGTGCGGGCCGAGCGCGCTGCCAAGGATGTAGTGCGTGCTCTCGACGTTGGTCACCCAGTCGCGCAGCGCCTCGTTGACCGCGTCCTTGAGGGTGCGCGTGCCGGAATCGACGCCCACCACCTCGGTGCCGAGCAGGCGCATGCGGAAGACGTTCGGCTGCTGCCGGCGCATATCCTCGGTGCCCATGTAGACGCGGCACTTCAGGCCGAGCAGCGCGCACGCGGTGGCGGTGGCGACGCCGTGCTGACCGGCACCGGTCTCGGCGATGATGCGCTGCTTGCCGAGCTTCTGCGCGAGCAGCGCCTGGCCGATGGCGTTGTTGATCTTATGCGCGCCGGTGTGGTTGAGGTCCTCGCGCTTCAACCAGATCCGCCGCGCATATTTCTTCGACAGCCGGTCCGCCCAGGTGAGCGGCGTGGGCCGCCCCACGAAGGTCCGCAGCAGCACGTGGAAGCGCTTCTGGAAGGCCTTATCCTTCTTGGTCTTCGCGTACGCAGCCGTGATCTCATCGAGGGCCGGGATGAGCGTCTCCGGCACGTAGCGACCGCCGTAGCGGCCGAAACGGCCATGGGCATCGGGCAGGGCACGGGAGGCGGAAGAGGAGGAGGCCATGGGGTCACCCGGGGGAACCGGCAGGATGGCCGGGGCCTGCGGGATGTCAAAGCACGCTGGCGCAGGCCTGAGGCGTCGAGGGCTGCCATGCGGATACGGGACAGCCGTGCGGAGTGCGGAGTGCGGAGTGACCGCAGGATGAGGTTCAACCGTCAATCCGGCAGTTTGACGGCGATGGAGGCTTACCCGTTGTGATACGCTGACGGCGTGGTGATCACTGGTCACTCCGCTCTTCGCACTTCGCACTCCGCACCGCCCGTCACGATCAGCCCAACGCCACGCCCAGCTTCGCCACGCGCTCCTCCGTCCGCCGCACCCGCTCCCACGCGTTCAGCACCACCGGGTCCTCGGCGGCGGCGGCGTGCGCGGCGGCGTAGCCGGGGATGATGCGCGCGCCGCGCTCGTCGTCGCGGGACTTGCTGGCCTGGACCAGCTCGGCGTTGGCGCGCTCGATCTCGATGAGCAGCTTCAGGCGCTGATTCAGGCCGATGCCGGGCAGCAGCTGGCGCGCCAGCTGGTGGGCGAGCTCGCCCGAGCCCGGGATCTGCAGATTGCCCTCCTGCTCGGCGAGCAGCACGCGCAGGCAGTAGCGCTTGAGGGTGCGGCCGTAGACCTCGATGGCCTTGAGGCGCGCCTCCTCGCGCACGAAGTTCTTGCCGATGCCCTCGATGTCGTGCTCGAGGTAGACCGGCTTCATCGACCGGATCGCCAGCAGGCGGTCGCGGGCATCGTTGATCAGGCGCACGATCTCCGGGCGCAAAACCTTGTACTCGATGAGGTGGCGGCGCGCGCGGTCGCGGCGCGCGAACTTGAGCTCGGTGCGCACCAGGCCGTAGGCGTTGGCGAACAGGCCCCAGGACGGGATCAGCTCGTTGTAGGCGCGCGGCACCTGCATGCCGTGCTCGTCGAGCGGCTCGGCCGAGACCGTGATCAGGCTGAACGGGAAGCGCACCTTCTGCGGCAGGGTGCTGACGCCCATGCTCACCACCGTGTAGGGCGCGTCGCTGAAGTCGGTGGGGAAGCGGATCGCCGCGCCCAGGCCGAAGAAGGCGCCCTCGCCCGGCCAGATCTCCTGGTCGGGCGCGCGGCCGTTGTGGTTCGAGCCGACCATCGCGCCGTAGGCGACGTTACCCTTGCCTTCGGGCCAGAAGGCGGCGATCAGCAGGCTCTGGTGGTGGAAGCCGACGAACGGCCCGACCAGGCTGGCCGTGACCTCGCCCTTGGCGATGGTGGTGTTGGGGCCGATGATGCTCGACGAGATCGTGGCGTGCTCGTCGGCGGCGCTGTGCTCGAGCATCACCGAACGGCGCACGATGGCGTTGCCATCGATGGTGACGCCGGCCTGCAGCACGGTATCGGCGACCGAGGCGCCGCCGCTGACGCGGGTCGGCTCCTCGGCCGAAGACAGCAGCGCGACGTTGGACAGTTCGAGGGCGTGATCGATGAGCGCGGCGATGCCGATGTAGGCGTCACGGATGCGTTCGGTGTGGCGCACGCGCGCGCGCCGACGCACCCAGCTCACCGGGCTGGTCAACACC
>JACDGQ010000467.1 GCA_013821615.1 Planctomycetota bacterium | reverse complement strand
GTCGAGCACCACCTGCGCGCGGCGCGTCGCCGCGCTGGGCGCCGCATCGGCATTGTCGAAGGTGATGCTGCGCAGCAGCGCCTGCACCGCGGTCGGATCGGCGGCCGCCGCGAGCGTCACCAGGAGCGCAGCGCCACTGCCGCCGCTGAGCGTGCCGATGGTCGTGCCTTCGTAGGTGACGGTGGTGCCGGAGACGGCGATCTGGCCGAGGCCGTTGCCGACGCTGCGCACCGCCAGCAGGTCGCCGGCGCTGCCGTTGGCGATCAGCGAGATCTGCAGGTTGCCACCCGCGAGCGTGCCGCTGGCATCGACGACCGTGGCGCCGCCATCGAGCACCACCGGCCCGCCGCCCTGCACCCAGGTCACCGCCGGCCCGGGCAGGGTCACGGCGGGCGTGGTGCCAACCGCGGCGCCGCTGATGGTGATCGGGAAGGCGGTGACCGGCAGGCTGTTGCCCTGGGCGTTGACGACCGTGAACTGGAAGGCGTCGCTGCCCGCCACGAAGCCGGTGTTGACGTAGCTGAGCAGACCGGCGTTGATGTCAGCCTGGGTGAAGGTGTCGCTGAGGGTCAGCGCAGTGCCGCCGAGTTCGAGCAGGCCATCCGTCGGCAGCGCGGACAGATGATAGACCAGGGCGCTGGCCGACCCGAAGTCCTGGGTCTCGAGCGCGAGGTAGCTGATCACGCCGGAACCGTGCACCGGCACGGTCAGGCCGGCATCGGTGACCAGCACCGGGACGTGCGACTTGGGGGTGACGGTGACGGTGAAGCTGCGCGCCACGCGATCGCGGCCGCCGTTGGCGGTGCCGCCATTGTCGGCGACCTGCACGAAGATCGTGACCACGCCGCTCTGGTGCGCCAGCGGGGTGAACTGCAGCGCGCCCGCCGCCTGGGGCGAGGCGTAGAAGACCGTCGGATTGGGGATGATGTCGGGCCGGGACGAGATCGCGGTGACGGTGAGCACCTGCGCGGACTCGTTGGCCGGACCGGCGCTGATGCCGGCGATCTGCACGGTCTGCGCCGGGTCGTCCTCGTTGATCACCAGGTCGGCGAGCGCGGCCAGGCTCGGGCGCTGGTTGACCGGCACGATGGTGAGCTGGAAGGTGCGGCTGAAGGTGTCGAGCGACCCGAACGCGGTGCCGCCATCGTCATGCACCGTCACCGTCACCGTGGTGGTGCCGAACTCGAACGCGACCGGCGCAAGCATCAGCGTGCCGGTCGCCTGCGCGCTGGTGTAGACCACGGTCGGGTCGAGCAGGATCGCCTGGTTGCTCGAGGTGGCGGTCACCGTCAGGTTCTGCCCCACCAGGTCACCGCCGTCGCCGATGCCGGTGAGCGGGATGCTGAGCAGGCCCGAGTTCTCGAGCACGCTGCGGTCGGCGAGCGCGTCGAGGGTCGGCGTGTGGTTGCGCGCCTGCACGGCGAGGACGCAGAACACCGTCGGGCTGTCGAGGGCGCCGTCGTTGACCACCACCGTCACCTGGCGGTTTCCGCCGATCGGCGGCGAGCCGACGTTGTCGTAGGCCAGGGTGCGCAGCACCGCCTGGTACGTGGCCAGCGACGCGCTGCCGGTCAGGCTCAGCACCCCGGTCGCCGCGTCGAAGCTCTTGCTGATGCCGCCCTGCACGGTGGCGTCGAGCAGTTCGGCGGCGCCGTCCTGGCGCGCGGTGATGGTCGCGGTCGCCGAGACCAGGGTGGCGTTGTCCGGGTCGGCGACGGTCAGCGCGGTGGCATCGACCACCACCACCGCGCCCCGGCCCTCGATGAACAGCGCGGCGAAGTTGCCGCCGGCCGTCAGCGGGCCGTTGAGGTCGAGGGCCGGCGCATTGTTGACCGGGACCATGGTCAGCACGCAGTTCGCCGCGAGGCTGTCGACGAACCCGTCATTGACGATGACGGAGATGACGCGCGCGGTGGCACTCGGATTCAGCGAGCTGTTGTCATAGACCAGCGAGCGCAGCACCGCCTGGTAGTGGGCGACGGTGTCGAGACCGCTGAGAGTGAGCAAGCCGGTGCTGGCGTCATAGCTCTTGGCGATCGCCGTGCCGGTGACCACCGCGTCGAGCAGCTCGGCGGCGCCGTCGAGCTGGTTGGTGATACGCACGCGCGCGCCCACCACCGTGTCCTGGATCAGGTCGGTAAGGGTCGCCGCGGCCGGATCGGCGATCGCCACCGCTCCGCCCGCCTCGGTGAAGGTCGCGGCGTAGTCGACGCCGGCGACCAGCGCCCCATTGAGATCGACCACCGCCGGCTGCTGCGCGATGGTGAAGGTGGCGTTCACGTCGAGAGCCTCCGCATAGGGCGCACAGATCAGCACGGCCATGCCCAGCAGGGCACGGACGAACAGCTGGCGCAGATGCGGCAGGCGGAGGAGCATGTTCAGGGTTTGGTGGCGGCGGGCGGGGCGCTGTAGCGGAGGCGGATGAGTTCGCTGCGTTCGTAGTCGGCGCCGGCGAGGCGGCGGCGCTGCTTGGCGGGGATCCCGGGGCCGGCGCGGCGGGCGAGGAACAGCACCTCGTCGACCTGCTCGTCCGCTTTCAGCGCGCGGGCGGGCTTGGCCGCCAGGTGCAGCAGGCGGGTGGCGCCGGGGGCGAGGGTGAAGGAAGCGGTGTCGGGGATAGCCCAGTCCTGATCCAGCAGCCCGGTCTGGCGCGCGCCGAAGAAGCGGTCGCGACGCTCCTCCTCGCCTGCTCCGTACACTTGGCGCAGCGTCAACAGATCATAGGTGGCGGGATGATCGGCGTGGTTGGTGATCTCGACCTCGCCGCTCCAGCCGCCGTCGCCATGCGGCACCATCTCGACCCGGCCAGGGGCGAGGGCGATGCCAGCGGCGTGTTCGAGTGCCCCAGGATGGGCATCGGTCGCCGTCTCGAGCAGCACCCTCGCACGCACCCGCAGCACCGCACCCAGGGCCGCGGTCGGCTTGGGACCGGCCTCGACGTAGAGCATGAAGTGGCGGTTGGCGAGTTCTGCGCGCGCCGGGATGTCGAGCGTGATCCCGCTGTGCGCGGTGCCATGCGCCGGGACCGTCACGTGCTCGTGCTCAATGTGGACCCAGGACGCATCGGGCAGCGGTTCATAGCCCGCTTCGTAGGCGCCGATCTCGTCCGGTCCCGGGACGATCGCGACGAGGTCGAAGTCCATCTCGGTACCCGCGTCGTTGCTGACCTGGATGTTCAGCCCCTGCGCGCCGAGATCGAGCTTCACGCCGGGTGGCGCGTCCTCGATCAGAATGATGCCGGGCGAGATGCCCAGGCCTCCGCCTTCGGCTGCACTCGCCGTCGTGGCGGCAAAGAAGCCGCAGACGATGAATGCGACGAGCGGATGCCGTCGTGGATGATGCAGATACATAGGTCGCCTCCTCTCAGTTGGCGGTCGCGTGACCGGACTTCAGAACGCCGTCCCGGTGAAGACGAACGCGATGGCCTTGCCGGCGCCGACGCCACCAGTGAAGGAACTGGGCACCGTGATGGCGAACCACAGCGATGCGGTCGACGCGGTCTCGCCCAGGTTGGCGACGAAGGCGTTCGCGCCCGCGGCCAGCGTGCCGGCGGTAAGC
>JACDGQ010000466.1 GCA_013821615.1 Planctomycetota bacterium | reverse complement strand
CGGTGGCGCAGTTCCGCCAGGCGGTGCACGGCGAGGCGCTCGAGCTGGCCGGCGCCGGTCGCCATGACGACGCGTTGGCGCGCCTCGACCGCCAGCGTGGCGCGCGCCCGTGGCTGGACACTGCGACGTGGGAGCGCGAGGTACGCACCGCCAAGGCCGCCCACCTGGTCGCCCACCAGCATGCCGAGCAGGGCGAGGCGCTATTTTTGACGCTGCGCGAGGAGGCCCCCGACGACGCCACGATTTGCCGCGCCATGCTCGCCGCCTTCGCCGGGCGCGACGACGCCCCGCCCAGCCTGGTGGGAGCCGCGATGGTGCTGGCGCGCCAGGGCAGCGGGCCGCTCGCGCCCGACGTGCAGCAGGTGCTGACCGGGGCACTGGGCCGCGACGGCCCCTTCGGTGAGAGCAACGAGAACCTGCGCGACCTGCTGCTCGCACGCGACCCGGGCATCACCGCGACCGTGCTGCCGTGGCTCGACGGCGACGACTACACGCGGCGCTTCAACGCCTTCGCCGTGCTCGAGAAGGCCGGCGCGCTCGGCGATGGCGACCGCCTGCGCTTCCACCTGGTGACGCTGCTCTCCTATTCCTCCAGCTATACGGTGACCGGCGAAGCCGCCACCTGGCTGGAGACCGAGTCGGCCAAGCCGGGCTGGGCGGAGCGCAAGCGCGCCGCACGGTTGCCGGCGATCACCGGTGCACGGTGCCTGCACAGCGGTAATGAGCTCGCCGATCGCGCGGTCGCGCTGCTCGCCGGCCCTTTCGGCGACGAATCGGCGGTCGCGGCGCTGGCCTGGTGCGCCGACCCCGACCAGGACCTGCGCTGGAACGGTTACCGCATCCTCGCGGCCGGCCACCGCCTCGAACGCCTCGACGTGCCCGCCTTCCACGCCGCGACACTGACCAGCTTCGATCCGCTCTTCGCCACGCCCGCCTTCCTCGCCGCGGTGACCTTCTGCTCTGCCCAGCGCGGCACGCCGGGAGCGCCGGCGGCGCGCCAGGCGCTCGCCGCCGGCGCCCAGCACATCAGCAAGGAGATCGATCTCTACGAGAAGTCCGAAGCGCGCTTCATGAAGCAGCGCGCCGCCGGCTGCCGCGAGCAGCTCGTGCGGGTGACGGCGGCGCAGGCGGAACTCGGGCGGTGAGCGCGGCGCCCACTCCCTGCGAGCTGGCACCGTGCCCGCGTGCCAGGTCGACGCCGATCCGGTCTTTTCGGCCACGCACATGATCCGCACGTGGCTTCTGAAGGCCGGTGGAATCATCACTGCGCCGCGCGTCCTGTACTGGGCGCAGTATGGCGCGCAGGCCGCCGGCATCGTCTACCTGGTGCTTGCCCTGGTGGTGATGATCGCCAAGCAGCCGCTCGACGAACTCATCTCGGGGCAACGGATGGCAGTGCCAGAAACGGTCGGGCCCTTGACTGGCTGGGAGGTGAACGTGGCCTGGTATCTGATCGTCGGTCTCAGCGGCGTCATCTCCGCGACGATCTTCGCCCTCCACCGCGAGATCAGGCGCGCGCCGCCCCCAGGCCCGCGCGCCGCGCCATAAAGCGCAGGGCACGCCGCCCCGACGCAGCGTGGCCTTACCGGTGATGACCAGCGACAGGGCATCGCTCCAACGCTCGGCGATGGCGAGGTACTCATAGCTGGCATTCAACATCAGACATCGGGATCATGGGAGATCCTTTGGGGAAGAGAGTGCGCGAAAAAGGAGCCCCCGGGAGGGGTCGCACCTCCACCGCCGGTTTACAGGACCGGTGCTCTGCGCTTGAGCTACAGGGGCATGAGTCACGAGGCAGGGAACGCGTCCGCCCGGGCGCGCGCCATGATGCGACGCGCGCCCGGGCTCCAGGAAGTCCCGGCCGGAGCCGGGGTGGACTAATCCCTGAAAGAAGTGGTGACGGTTGGCGCCGTCGAAGCGGCCGCCTCTCAGGCAGCAGTCCTTGAGCAGGCGCTGCGAGCCGCATGGGCACAGGTCCTTGCGGCCGAGTTTTTCGACCAGGTCCTTATCGCCGTGGACGGTGCGCAGGCCGCGCTTCACCCTGGTTTCCGACGGGAATCCATGGCGGCGCTTGCTACTGGTCGTGAAAGGAGGGTTCGTCGGGGAAGTGATCGGGTGCCATAGGACCTCCAGGGTCGGTGTTGGTGGGGTGCGAGGCGCGAAGTGCGAATCGCGAGAGTCGAGTCAGGGAATCACCCGACGTAAATGAAGGCGTGGGACAGGGTCCTCGCTGTGGGAGTCATACCCACATGGGACCATGACGGTTTCGGCCGTGGAGAAGACGGCGCCGCTACGCGAGGTCAGGGGACCTGCGTAGCGGCTATCTTCAGGGCTTTGGCGCGGCGCAGGTGCCGCTTGGCGCCACGGGCGGCGGGGCCGTGGCATGCCGTTTCGCGGAGGTACCAGTCAGCGTGCGCACGCAGCCGGGGGTAGTCCTTCAGCGGAAGGTTGTGGGTGATGGGGATGCGGATCATGGTTGTTGTTCCTTGGATGGGTTGCTGAGGATTTGATGGATTCCGCGCGGTCGACACACTCGACCGTCGGTGATCCTGATGGAAAAAAGACCTCTGCGATCGCGCTGTCATTGCGCATGAGCGCCGGTCTGCCGGTCGCCGTGATCGCTGCTCTGGCATCTTCCGCCGAGGTCGAACGGGGAGGATTGGTGGGGTGCCCGGGAATCGAACCTGGTTCATCCGCTCAAGAGGCGGATGCATCGCCATGTATGCTTGCACCCCACCTACGATGAAAACCACCAGGAGTGGTCGGAAGCAGGCGGCGAGCGGCCGAAGCCGTGGAAACATCGGAAATCGAGAGGAAAAAGGGGCGAACTGGAAGAGGTCTGCCACCGCACGTTGGCCGCTTCCGCGCCTGAAGGTCTGAATGCTGAAAATAATGGGGTGCCCGGGAATCGAACCTGGTTCACTCGCTTAAAAGGCGAATGCATCGCCACCTATGCTTGCACCCCGCAAGGTGTCCTGCGCGTGTGGAAGGGTCTGCCGCAGCACGTTGGCCGCTTCCGCACAAATCCGAGACGATGGACACGTCGGGTGGAGTCCGACCACGAGCCGGCAGGGTTGCGGCCTGCCCCGTCCGCGGGACGGTCGATGGCTCCGACGTGGAATGGCGCCCCCAGCGGGAATCGCACCCGCGTTCCCAGATCGACAATCTGGTGTCCTGGCTGCTGGACGATGGAAGCATGGAGTAGCGGGTGTGGGACTTGCACCCACCGGCATGGCTTATGAGGCCAGACTGGAACTGTCTCCAGCGAACCCGCGATGTGATACGTGATGACGAAAAAACGGCTGCTGGTCGGGGATACCGACGGTCTGGATTCGGTCAGTCACGCGAGAACCCATGTCCTGCTCGCGCTCAGATGCGGGGACTACCAGACTTGAGACAGAGCTGGTCAGAACGCGGAGCGTTCCTGCAGCAGCCGAAAAAAGAAGTGAACGCGCTCTCCCGTCGGCGCAGCCGACCCAGCGCATCGAGGCATCGGGGGCAGCGCCGTAGGCGCGTTCGTTGGGGGCGCCGCCTGCTGCGGCTCCCCCAACAAAAAGCGGG
>JACDGQ010000465.1 GCA_013821615.1 Planctomycetota bacterium | reverse complement strand
CCGTCGAGGAGCAGCTGCCCTCCGCGCCGGCCCCGGCGCCCGCAGCCGCGATCGTGCCGGCGGTCCAGGACGAACCGGCGCCCGCACCCCAGGGCCCGCCGTACAGCGACGCCGAGGTGCGGCGCTTCCTGCAGCGTGCGGTGGCCCTGGACCTCCAGGCGGATCCCTACTGGCGCACGCTGCTGCACACCGGCGCCACCGCGAAGCGCTTCTCGCGCGTCGACGACCCCGCCTTCTTCCTGGCGCCCCACGGCAAGTACGACCCGGCGACCGAGCTCATCGCCGATCTCGCGGCCTTCTTCGCGCCGCTGCCCGCGGATGCGAATCTCGCCGCGGCCAACCGCTTCCCCGCGCGCCTGGAGTGGCTCGCGGAGCGCCTCGGCATCGATCGCGCGCGCTTGCCGCTCGCCGGCAGCGCGGCCTTCGAGGCGGTGCTGCGCGATCTCGCTCCGCGCGGCGCCGCGCTGGTCTTCCCCGCCGCCTACATGAACACCCCCGCGTCGATGTTCGGGCACACCCTGCTGATCATCCGCAGCCGCTACAAGAGCACCCTGCTCAGCCAGTCGGTGAACTACGCGGCCTCCACCGACACCAACAACGGCGTGGCCTTCGCGCTCAAGGGCATCTTCGGCCTCTACCCCGGCTACTACAGCTTCCTGCCGTACTACCAGAAGGTCGCGGAGTACACCGACCTCGACCAGCGGGACATCTGGGAATACGAGCTGAGCTTCAGCGCGCCCGAGCTCCGTCACATGCTGCTGCACGTCTGGGAGATGCGCGGCATCCACTCGGATTACTATTTTTTCGACGAGAACTGCTGCTTCAACCTGCTCTACCTGATCGACGCCGCGCGCCCCGGTCTCGACCTGCATGAGCGCACCGGCGGCTGGGTCATCCCGCTCGACACCGTCAAGCTGATGCAGGGCGCTGGGCTGATCGCCGCCCCGGTGTACCGGCCGAGCCGCACCACCCGCGTCCACCATCTCGCGTCCCAGCTCAGCGCGGAGCAGGGCGAGCTCGCGCGCGCGCTGGCGCACGGCGAAAGCACCCCGGAGGCGGTCGCGCAGAGCGGCGCGGATGCGACCACCCAGGCGCGCATCCTTGACCTCAGCGCCGAGTACCTGCAGTCGCTGCGCGGCCGCAAGAAGGTCGCGCAGGCAGTCTTTCAGCACAACCTGATCCCCATCCTCACCGCGCGCAGCCGGCTCGCCGTGCCGCCTGCGCCCGCCGACGCCGCGGTGCCGGTGCCGGCCTCGCCCGACCGCGGTCATCCCTCGGCGCGCGTCACCCTCGGCGCCGGCCGCCTCGACGACCTGACCTTCGGCGAGCTCGGCATCCGCCCCGCCTATCACGACCTCACCGACCCCATCGCCGGCTACTTGCCCGGCGCGCAGATCGAATTCGCCAACCTGTCGTTGCGCTGGTACGAAAAAGAGGCGCATCCGCAGCTGAACCGCTTCGACGCGATCAACCTCTCGTCGTTCGCCACCGTCGACCGCTTCTACCAGCCCCTCGCCTGGCGCGTCGACACCGGGCTGCTGCGCGAGGAGCAGGGCGCGCCCGATGGCTGGCACAACCAGGCCTTCCTGAACGGCGGCGCCGGAGTGTGCGTCGGCCTGGGCGGGCTCGGGCTGGGCTACGCGCTCTTCGACGCCGACGTGCGCATCGGCGGACGCGATCCGCACCACGCCATCGGCTTCGGCCCCGAGGCCGGCCTGCTGCTGCGCGTCGGCGACGCGTGGTTCCTCGGCCCGCACGCCTCGCTGACGCGCTACGTGCTCGGCGACCGCGGCACCAATTGGCAGCTCGGCGCCCAGTTGCGCTGCAATTTCACGGGCGACGTCGGCATCGGCATCGAGGCCTCGCGCGGCAGCGCCTGGGACCTCGAGCGCACGGTGCTGGCGGTGCGCGCGTACTGGTTCTTCTGATGGTGCAGGGGTGGGTTGGCTGGTAGTTGAGGGCTGAGGGCTGATGGCTGATGGCTGATGGCTGTTGGCTGATGGCTGACAGCTGACAGCTGACAGCTGGCGGCAGACAGCAGACAGCAGACAGCAGACAGCAGTCAGCAGACAGCAGACAGCAGACAGCAATCACATCAGCGGTATTTTGCCATCAGCCTATGCCGGCGTCGCCGCCTGCTCCGCCGGCTTCCCGGCCGTACCTTCCAGCGCAAGCTTCTTGAGCGCCGCCAGATCGCGCTTGCCGGTGCCGAGCTTGGGGATGGTGGCGACCTGGCGGACGTCGCGGGACTTGGGCCGCCACAGCGCGGGATTGCCGTCGAGCGCCTTGAACAGCGCATCCCAGTCGCCGCTATAGCCGGTGTGGAGCACCACCAGCCGTTCGCCGCGGCCTTCGTCGGGCACCGCCGCCACCGCCAATTCGAGTGCGGACTCCGCGCCAGCCGCGGCGCCGAGCGCCTCCTGCAGGATGCGCTCGACGTTGTCGAGCGGCACCATCTCGCCGCCGATCTTGGCGAAGCGCGCGAGGCGGCCGGTGATGAAGATGAAGCCCTCGGCGTCGACCCGGCCGATGTCGCCGGTGTTGTAGCCGCCAAGCACGAAGGCCTTCTCAGTCAGATCGGGCCGGTCGAGGTAGCCGCGCATGCGTCCGGGGCTGCGCACCACCAGCAGGCCCTCGCTGCCGGGCGGCAGCGCGTGGCCGTCGCCGGGGTCAGTGGCGAAGGCCTGCACGCCGGGCAGGGCGCGCCCCACCGAACCATCGCGGCTGCGCACCTCGGTGACGCCATCGCGCTTGACGGTGGGCAGATTGAAGGCCACCGCCGGCGCCAGCTCAGTGCAGCCGTAGCCCTCGAAGAGCTCGGCCTTGAAGCGCTCGTGGAACTGCGCGCGCAGCTCGGCCGGGCAACGTTCGGCGCCGACCACCGCGAAGCGCAGGGTGCGCAGCTGCTCCGGTTCGATGCGCCGCAGGTAGCCGCGCACGAAGGTCGGCGTGCTCAGCATGATGGTGGCGCGGCTCTTCTGCGCGAGTTCGCCCAGCGCCTTGCCGTCGGTGGGATCGGGCTGGTTGGCCAGCGGCAGACCCTGGCAGAGGCCGACCCACAGGCCGTGCACCAGGCCGAAGCTGTGGAACAGCGGCAGCGGCGAGAGCAGCACGTCGCGCGCGCCATCGACGTCGAGGGCGGTGAACACCGCCTCGCAGTTGGCGATGAGCTGGCGGTGGGTGAGTTCGATGCCCTTGGGATCACCGGTCGAGCCCGAACTGAACACGATCGCGGCGACGTCGCCGGCGCGCGCGCGCGCGACCAGGCGGTGGGGGAGCAGCAGGGCGCCGAGGCCGGCGGCGATCAGCCCAATCTTGCCGATGCCGGGCAGCAGGTCTTCGACCAGCACGCGGCGACCTGGCACCTCGGTGCCCACGAGGCGGCGCAGGTAGAGCGCCGAGCTGATCACCGTGCGCACCTGGGCCAGCTCGCACATGCGCGCGACCTGGGCGTTGCCGGCGGTGTGGTTGAGGTTGACCGCGGTGCGCCCGAGCAGGGCCAGCGCCAGGTTGACGATCGCACCACCGCGGCCGGGCGGCAGCAGCACGCCGACGCGCTGCTCGTC
>JACDGQ010000464.1 GCA_013821615.1 Planctomycetota bacterium | reverse complement strand
GGGATGCGCAGCGGCGCGGGCCGGCCATCGTCCGCGAACGACCAGGCGGCGGCGATGGCGCTCGCGCCGCTGGTGAAGAGGTAGAGCTTGCGGGTATCGCCCACCGCGACCTCGCCGCGCGGCTTGGCGCCGGTAAACAGCCCCGCCAGGGTGTTGTAGACCACGAAGCCGGTCGAGGGGTCCATGCCCACGGTCAGATGGCTGTTCACCGCCCACGAGGCGGGCGCGAACAGCGCGAAGTAGTTCATGTCGGGGACGGTGAAGGAGCGGCCCATGCCGGTGGCGAGATCGATGAGCCAGCGCCGCGCCAGGGTCTCACCGCGCACCTTGCGGCCGAGGTAGTTGTCGTCCTCGCCCGGAGCGCCGGGCTTGCAGACGTGGAACATCTCGGTGTTCCACAGCGCCTTGCCGCGCCCGCCGGCCTGGTCGACGTAGGTGCGCACGCGCGCGTTCATCGCCATCGCCGAGAGCGGCGCCGACCAGTCGAGGCGCGCGCCATAGGGATGGAAGCTGACCACGTCGCAGAGCGGCAGGGCCCCCGCCTTGAGGCAGCCGTCGAGGTAGTCGAAGGCGTCGCGGCCGTGGTCCTGGCTGGTGCAGAAGGCCACCACGGTGATCGCCGGGTCGATGCGCTTGAGCGCGGCCGAGGCGCTGGCGAGGTAGTCGCGGTAGACCTCGGGCGTGATGTACATGTTCGGCTCGTTCAGCACCTCGTAGGTGGTGATCACGCCGCGGTAGCGCCGGGCGATGGCTTCGACGTAGCGCACCCAGCGCTCCTGAGAGGGCAGCAGCACCTGCTGGTGCGGATCCATGGTGCGCGCTATCAGCCGGCTGCCGGGCGCGCTGCGCAGCCACGCGGGCGGGTCGCGGCTGTTGTCGAGGATGAAATCGTCGCCCAGCACCGGCATGACGCGCATGCCGCGCGCGCGTGCCTTCTGCACCAGGATGTCGGGCAGGGTCCAGTCGAACTCGCCGTCGCGCGGCTCGATGTTGCACCACGCGAAGTCCCAGCTGCGGATCCAGCGGTCACCGGCCTCGGCGCGGAAGTCGAAGATGGCGTCGGCCGAGGCCGCGTACTGCAGCCACAGGCCACGGCTCTCGCCCTCTGGGCCCATCGGCCGGCCGCCGCCCTGGGCGAGATTGTCGCTCACCGTGAAATCATCGGTGAACTGGTCGAGCCCGCGCTTGACGCTGTCGATCACCGCGAAGGCGAAGCTGCTGCGGTCGGCGACCGCGCCGCCCTGGTCGAGCAGCTCGGCCTGCAGGGTGAAGCGCCCGCGGCGATGCGGCGAGACGTCGGCGAGCGCGCGCTGGACGCTGGCGCCGGCGACGATCACGAGTCCCGGCATTTCG
This sequence comes from Planctomycetota bacterium, assembly GCA_013821615.1. Lineage (GTDB taxonomy): Bacteria > Planctomycetota > UBA11346 > UBA11346 > UBA11346 > BOG-1363. Next base: position 2,213 of record JACDGQ010000464.1, on the reverse strand, counting down.
AAGACGGGACCGTCGCTGTTCCAGAAGTCGTCGTGCACGCGGTAGCGCAGCGTGCAGGTGGCCGGCGCGGCGCCGTTGTTGCGCAGCGCGATGCGCACCGGCACCACCTCGCCGCTGGCGAGGGTGTACTGGCGATCGCGGCCGTTCGCGATGCCGACTTCGAGCGGGCGCACCGCATCGTCGGCCGCCGGAACTTCGCGCACCTGGATGGCGTCGAGCCACAGCGGGGCGCCCTGGGCGATGCGCGCGTAGACGCCCCACACGAACTGCAGCTTGCACAGGCTGCGCCCCGCCGGCACCTCGACCGGGCCGATGGTGTAGCGCTGCCACGTGGCACCCACCGCGACGCCGCCACCGGCTTCACCGTACGGTCCTTCCGCGGTCTCCAGCCCCACGGACAGGTTCTGACCGGCGATCCCGGCGCGCGCCGCGAACGAGATCAGATAGCGCTTGTGGGGGTCCACCGCGAACGGCCGGGTGAAGAGCCGCACCGATCCCGCATCGGGATTGTCGAGGCGCAGGCTGACGGCGCCGTGATACGGATTCTCGGCGTCGAACACCGGCGCGTGGTAGGGCACGTCGCGCTGGCCGGTGGTGAGGTATTCAGCACGCGTGATGCCGTAGCCGTCGAAGCCGACCTCGAAGCTGGAGTTGCGCACCAGATTGGGGCAGGGCGTCGGGTCGCCCTCGCCGAAGCCGGCGGCGTGGAGGGACGGGGAGCAGCACAGGACGGCCGCACACAGGGCGAGGAGGCGGCGGGCGGACGTCATGCAGGTCTCCGGTGCGCGGCACACCCGGCAGGAGGCAGGGGCGCCGGACAGTCTACCATGACCCGGGCAGGCGCGCGCCGTTGTCGTGGTTTTTTGCCCGAAATGGTGGAAATCGTTGAAATGTCCATGCGGAACGGTGAGGGCATGACGGTGCACGCGCGATTGGGGCCCAGCAGCCCGCATGGGCCTTTCCCGGGACCGCGCACCAGCGGCGCGCAGCATCCGGAAAGCGCGCCGGTGGCGCGCGCTCCCAGGAAGGTCCCGGACGTCGTTACGGCGGTGCCCGCGTCTCGCAGCTCGCGCGCCGCCCCCGCGCCTCACCCCATCTCCAGCCCCTGCATCGTCCCCTTCCCGCTCGAGAACGTCTCCGTCGCCACCCCCATGCGCTGCAGCAGCGCCACGTACAGATTGGTGAGCGGATAGTTGTGCGCCCGGTCGAAGGCGAGGTGCCCGGCGTGCTTGAAGCCGCCACCGGCGAGCAGCACTGGCAGGTTGTCGTTCGCGTGCGAGTTCGCGCTGCCCATGTTGGTGCCGTAGAGCACCGCGGTCTGGTCGAGCAGCGTGCGCCCGCCCTGCGCCGTGGCGCGTAGACCGTCGAGGAAGCCCGCCAGTTCGGTGAATTGCGCGGCCTCGACGCGCGCCAGCTCGGCGAGCACCGCGGGCCGGCCGCCGTGATGGGTGATCTCGTGGATCATCGAATTGACCCCGGGGATCTCGCGCGGCGTCACCGAGCCGGAATTGCACGCCACCGTCACCACGCGCGTGGAATCGCTGGCCAGCGCCAGCCGCACCAGGGCGAGCATGCTGCGCGTCTGGGTGATCAGGCGCTGGGTGTCGCGCATGTCCTCGGGCTTGGGCTGGCCGGGATCGGGCTTCGCGCGGTCGACCCAGCCGTCGGCGCCGGCAAGATCGCGCTCGAGGTCGCGGATGGCGGAGAAATACTGGTCGAGTTCGCGGCGGTCGCCGGCGCCGACCGTGCGCTCCAGTTCTTTTGTGCGCTCGCGCAAGCTGTCGAGCAGGCTGCGGTCGGCGCTGATGCGCGCGTGCGCGGCGACGCGCGCCGCGGGCGAATCGGCGATGAACAGGCGCTCGTAGAGCTGCACCGGGCTGCGCAGCGGCGGGATCATCGCGCCGCTGCGCGTGTACGAGATGCTCATCTCCTCGGCGCCGACCATCAGCGCCAGCGACGGGAAGCGCGTCGCCGAGCCGACCTGCTCCGCCAGCACCTGGTCGAGCGAGACGCTGTTGCGAAACGAGGCGCGGCTGGCGCCGGGCGCGCCGGTGAGGAAGGAGCGCTCGGAGGCGTGGCCGCCGTCGACGCCCGGCAGCGAGACGCCGGACAGCACCGTGAATTCCTTGCGGTGCGCGGCGAGCAGCGCCAAGTATGGCGGTGCGGTGTAGTCGCGCCCGACCTCCTTGGGGAAGAAGTAGTCTGGCAGGATG
>JACDGQ010000463.1 GCA_013821615.1 Planctomycetota bacterium | reverse complement strand
CCGGTGCGGCGGACGAGGCCCGTGCCGAGGCGGCGGCGGCCGCCGCCGCCCAGCCGCTGGTCAACCTCCAGCCGCTGGCCAGTGCCCTGCCCGCCATGCGCGGCGGCGCGCCCGAGGGCGCGCTGCAGTCGCCGCCGCCGCTGCAGCCGACCATGCCGCGCCTGCCCACCGGGGAGCGCCGCTACGTGCTGCAGCTCTCCGGCGAGATCGCGCTGACCCTGGCCGTGGTGTGGATCCTGAGCATCGTGGTGGCCTTCGTGCTCGGGCAGCGCCTGCGCGGCGGCGCGTCTGCCGGATTGGCGCCGGGCGATGCGGGCAGCCGCACGCCGGGCGAGAGCTCGGTCATGGCCAGCGCCGCCAGCGATGCGGGCGATTACGTGCTCGAGCTGGAAAGCAGCCCCCAGGACGATGCGCAGACGACGAGCAGGCTCGAAGCGCAAGCCAAGGCGCTCAATGATTTCGTGCGTGCCGGCAACAATCCGACCTATAAGCCGTATTTCGGCGTACGTCGCGCAGCCTCCGGTTCCCAGCAGCTGGTGTTCGGCCTGGTCGACAATGTGTTCGGCGTGAACCGTGAGCGCTTCAAGCCCTTCGCCGACAGCCTCTCCAAGCCGCGCTCCTCCGGCGGCGGCGGCTACACCAGTGCGCGTTGGGTCCAGGTCGGCGGCACGCGCTGACGTGCCAGCGGGCATGGCCTTCCCGGACGGCGCCTTCCCGCGCCATCAGCTGCTGTGGCCCATGGTCGAGGCGCGCCTGCCGGCGGGCGAGCTGGCCCACGACCGCGAGCACCTCGCGCGGGTCTACGCCTGGGCGCTGCACCTCGCCGGCGAAGGCGGCGTCGCTGCCGACCTGGCTGGCGCCACCGCCCTGGTCCACGACCTGGTGTTCGTGCCCAAGGACAGCGCCGACCGCGCCCAGGGTGGCGCGCGCTCGGCCGCGGCCGCGCCTGCGCTGCTCGCCACGGCGGGTTATTCCGCCGTGGAGGCGGAGCAGATCGCCACCGCGGTCGCCACCTCGTCGTGGTCGCGCGGGCTGGCGCCGGGCAATGCGCTGGGCGTCGTGCTGCAGGACGCCGACCGCCTCGATGCGCTCGGTGCCATCGGCCTGCTGCGCAGCGCGGCCTGCGCGCAGTTCATGTCGCGAGCCGAGCGCCCAGGACGCTTCTACGACCCGGGGGATCCCTTCGCCGAGAGTGGTCGGCCGCTCGACGACCGCCTCCAGGCCATCGACCACTGCTACGCGAAGTTGCTGCGGCTCGCCGCCGGCCTGCGCCTGCCTGGAGCGCGCGCCGAGGGGGCACGGCGGCATGCGACGATCGTGGCCTTCCTGGCGGCCCTGCGCGGGGAACTGGGGCAGGGCATTGCCGTCCAGGCCGACTCCGCGGGCTGAAGGGGTGAACGCCCCAGAGTACGCCGTCCGCACGGAATCGTTGCAGACGATCCGACGGGCCCGGGCCTGGGGAACAATGAGCGCCCGGCGGCTGAGGGCGCCGGCCCCGGTCAACCTTGGACAACCGCACCGGAACGCCGATCCTCGCGCTCGCCTGGCCATGGTATGATCCCCTGAACACGCATGAACTCCTTCCGCGCACGCTGGCCTGACCGTCTCGGCTTCATCGTCGCCATCGTCGGCGTCAGCCTCGGCCTGGGCGTCATGCGGCGCAGTGCCGGACCGCTCGATGGGGTGCAGCTCATCATGTGGCTGGCGACCCTCGCGTTGGTGGTGCTGCCGCTGCTGATCATCGAGCTGGGCGTCGGCGTGGTCTTCCAGAACGCCCTCGCCGAATGCTGCCGCAAAGCCAACCGCCACTGCGAGACGCTCGGCTGGCTGGGCGCCGGTCTCGCCTATGTCGCGCTGGTCCTCGGCCTGGTCGCGGTCGGCGGCTCCCTGGTCTCGGCCTACGACAGCGCGCTGGCCGCGCTCGCGAACCAGGCGCTGCCGGGTTCCGGTCCACGCTCCGACAGCGGTCCGGTGATCCTGGCCATCGCTGCGCTGGTGGCGCTCATCGACCGGCGCCTGTGGCGCGGCGCGCCGAGCATCGCGCGCACCGCGCAGCTGGTGGTGCCGGCCGGGCTGGTCGGTCTGGCCGCCCTCATCGTGGTGTTCGCCTCGCGACCGGGCGCCTGCGATGGCCTCGCCCTGCTGCTCGGCCCGGGCCCGGGCGGCTGGGGACGCCTGCTCGACGCGTCGGCATGGCTGATGGCGATCGGCCAGGGTGTGGCCGCGTGGCTGGTCGGCCTCGGCCTGTTCGCGGCCTTCGGCAGCTACCTCAACCGTGCCAGCGACGTCACCGCGATGAGCGCCATCGCGGTGTGCGCCGCCGGCCTCTGCCAGCTGGTGATGGTCGTGGTCACCGCCCTGGCCATCGGCCTGACCGGGGGCGCGCTGCCGCTGATCGGCGCCGCTGCCGTCCACCCCGAAGGGCCGGTGCCGTTCGCCATCGTCGGCCTGGGCGGCACGCCGTGGATCCTCGGTTGGCTGGCGACGGTGTGGTTCGCGGTGCTGGTGGCCTTCGCCCTGCCCGCGCTGCTCGCGCTGGCCGAGGCGGTGGTCGCGCCGCTCATCGACAAGTTCCATCTGCCGCGCGAGCGTGCCGTGGCCAGCGTATGCATGACCGCGTTCTTCGCCGCGGCGCTGCTTGCCGCGCTGCCGGTCGACGACTGGCAGGGGCGCGCCGAGGTGGTGCTGGCCGGGGCCGCGGCGCTGCTGCTCGCCGCGCAGGCCGCGTTCTCATACCGCGCCGCCGATCTGCCCGCGCTGCAGCGCCACCTCAACGCCTATTCGGCCTTCAGCCTGGCGTGGCCGTGGCGCGCGGCGGTCGCCGTCGCGCTGCCGCTGCTCGCCCTGCTCAGCGGCCTGCAGATGGTGAGGTTGCTGCCCGCGGCGCTGGAGTGGTGGGTGGTGGCCGGGGCGGTGCTGCTCGCCAGCGTCGCCTGGGTCATCGCGCGCCTGCCCGCGAGGGGCCTGTGAGACCGGCCCGCCTGCGCACCATCCTGCAGGCCGTGGGCCTGATGCTGGCGGTGGCCGCGCTGGTGGTCACCGCGCAGCGCAGCGCGCGCGCACACACCCTCGCTTCCTTCCACGCCTACCGCACCGACCAGGAGGACGCGCAGCGGCTGCCGGTCGAGGCGCTGGCGGTGACCACCTTCGACCACCTCGGGGATCCCGGTGCCGATCCCGAGCTCGCCGAGGCCGCGCTGAACGTGCTGCGCCGCAGCGCGAGCTGGTTCAGCCTCGGCCCATCAGTGGCGAGGCGCCTGACCGCGTGGGCGGACGGGCACCTCATCGATCCGCGCGTCGAGGCGGAATCATTCCGCGCGGTCATCGACCTGCTGGTGATCTGCGACGAGGGTGCCGACGCGGAGCGTCTGCGCCTGGCGGTCGCAGCGCGCGCGCCGGCCCACGCCGCGCAGGTCGAGGTGCTGACCCAGGCCAGCGCCCGCCTGCAGGAATCCGCCGGGACGCCGGCCGGCGACCAGGCCCTGGTGGCGGTAGCCGATGCCTGGTCGGGGCTGGTCGGCGCCGATGGCCACCGCCTCAACTGGGCGGCGCGCGCGCAGCCCGCGGT
>JACDGQ010000462.1 GCA_013821615.1 Planctomycetota bacterium | reverse complement strand
GCGCACTGCCAACAGCGAGCGCGGTCATGGCCGATGTCGTCGATGTGTGCACCGGCCGATATCAGGCCACGGCCCGACGATTCCGCTTCTTCACGAATGCCGAGCCGCTGACTTTCTTGCCTGAAGAAGAAGAAGTCACCAGTAGTTATGCCCGCTTCGCCGTACCCGATCGTGCTGGAATCCTCGCCGGGATTACCAATGGTCTGAGTCAGCAGGGGGTCAGCGTGCTGAGCATCCACCAGGGTGCAGCGGATGCCCAGGGACATGCCTGCATCGAAATTACGACGCACCCCCTCCGCGGCGGACATTTCCTCAAGGCCATCAAGCACATCGATGATAGTGGTCTGACCCTGCATCCGACGGTTACCCTTCGCCGCCTGTGATGTTCCACGTGGAACCGCCCCCAGCCCGGGGCCCTGTTCCACGTGGAATCAAGCCCTCTGGATCGCGCATGGCCCATATCCTTGCCGTATCAAACCAGAAGGGTGGCGTCGGAAAGACCACCTCAGTTGTCAATTTGGCCGCTTTTTGCGCCCTGAGTGGGAAAAGAACCCTCGTCGTCGACAATGATCCCCAGGGAAATGCCAGCAGCGTGCTCCTTGGGCGGGCCTCGGGTGCCTCCATCTATAGCGGTCAGAGCCCACATCAGACCATCCAGGACAATCTCTGGGCCATCTCCTCGGGCGAAGACCTGCTGGAGCAGGAAAAGGCTCTCGCCCGCAGCGAAGGGGGTCGATTCGCATTGCGGAAAGCCCTGACCCCCCTGCGTGCTGACTTCGATCTGATCTTCATCGATTGTCCGCCCAACCTTTCCTTCCTGCCGATGAATGCTTTCCTGGCGGCTGATCATCTCCTGATTCCTCTCCAGAGTGAATATTTCGCCATGGAGGGGCTCTCTCAGCTGCTTGCCTTCGTTGACGACCTGCGCCAGGATGTTCATGCCGATGTCGCGGTCCTGGGGATCCTGCTGACCATGTACGAAGACCGACATCCGCTCGCCCGCCAGGTCGCGGATCAGATCCGTCAGCACTTCGGTCCGAAGGCCTTCGCCGCCGCCATCCCACGTGACATCGCCTTGGCTGCGGCGCCAAGCCACGGGCAGACGATCCTTTCCTACGACCCCCTTAGTCCTGGCGGCCTCGCCTATTTGGCTGCCGCCAAGGAGCTGCTGCATGTCCTTAAGTGACAATAGTTTAGGACGTAGTTTAAGCGACGTTTTCGCGAAAACCGTGCGCCGCGACCCGCCCAAGGGCTATTTAGAGGTCGATATTGGCCTGGTTTCGCCTCCGCGCGCAAACCCCCGACAGGATTTCGACGATCAGGCCCTCGGCGAACTGGCCGCCAGCCTGCTCCAGCACGGCATGCTGCAACCGATCGTGGTGCTGAAGCGCGAACTCGGCTACGAGGTGCTGTCGGGCGAGCGCCGGCTGCGCGCGGCGAAGAAGGCCGGCCTGGCCAAGGTACCTGTGGTCGTGCGCGAGGAGAATGACGCCCAGCACCAGGCCGAGCTGCGCCTGATCGAGAACATCCAGCGTGAGAACCTCAATGCCATCGAGTTGGCCGAGGCCTACCAGGCGCTGATCGAGCAGCATGGCCTGACCCACGAAGCCCTCGCCGACCGCCTGAACAAAGAGCGCAGCAGCATCAGCAACGCCCTGCGCCTGCTCGCGCTGCCCGAGGAGCTGCGCACCCTGGTGCGCAGCCAGGCCCTGAGCCTGGGCCACGCCAAGGTCCTGGCCGGGATGACCGACCGCGCCTGGCAGCTGACCGTGGCGCGGCGCATCCGCGACGAGGAGCTCTCGGTGCGCGCGACCGAGCGTCTGGCCAAGGAGGGGGCCCCGATCAGCGCCGACGTCGCGGCCACGACCGGGAGCAAGCCGCCGCACCTGCGCGAGCTCGAGACCAACCTCTTCCATCTCTTCGGCACGCGCGTGAGCGTGAAGGAGAAGGGCGGCAAGGGCGCCATGACCCTGCATTTCGACAGCAAGGACCACTTCCAGCGCGTGGTCGCGATCATGGACCGCATCATCAAGCAGGCGAACGCCGGGGGCTGACCCCGTTCAGTCGCCCAGCTCGAGGCGCCCGACCGGGTTTCCCAGCCGGCAGTAGCGCCAGCCCTGGTCGAGACCGGGAACCGCGACGCCGCGCACGGCGTAGCCGGTGGCGGCCCGCAACAGACGCTCGCGGGTGATGGTGCGCGCGATGTTGGGGCCGCCGCCCTGGTCCTCGCCAAGCTGCACGAGGATCGCCCGGCGCGTGCCGCCGTCGGCGGCGTTGAGACGCATCACGGCGTGGCCGGTGGTGCCGGAGCCGGCGAAGGCGTCCAGCACCAGGGCCGTCGGGTCGTCGCGGCAGACCGTGCGCAGCAGACACTCGACCAGCGAGACCGGTTTCGGGAAGGCGAAGGCGACGCCACGCTCGCTGCCGAGGATCTCCATGACCTCCTGGCTGGCGTCCTCGTTGGTGCCGACGCCGATGAGCGCGCTCAGCAGCGTGCTCGGGCGCTTGGTCTTCTGCGCCTGGTCCCAGCGCCGCACGTTCAGGCCATAGGCGCGCGACACCGCGATGCGCGTGCCGAGGGCGAGCTCGGCGTCGAGCTTGGGTTGGGTCCACACGAAGTTCCCGGTGATGGTGACGGCGCCGGCGATCCGCCCATCCGCGACCACCAGGTCCTCGTGGAAGCGCAGGGCGGTGCCGCCGCTGCCGCGCACGCCGGCGGGATGCACCCCCGCGGCGAGCGTGGTCTCGGCCGCGCCGGCGGGGATGACCAGGGTCTGGGTGCGGTTGGTGCGCTTGACCAGCGGTTGCCATTTTTCCGCGTAAGCCGCCTCGCCGAACAGCGGCGGCAGGCTGCTCGCGTCCTTGGCCATGGCGACCACGAACTCGGTCATGCGCCGCAGATGACGGTCGAGGTGGCTGCCCTTCTTCTTGCGCACCCAGGTGAAGGTGGCGAGGCGGTTCTCGGAGCCGAACAGCTCGTCGAGCAGGAACTGCAGCGCGGCCAGCTCGGTGTCGTCGATGCTGATGAACAGGCAGCCGTCCGCCGCGAGCAGCTCGCGCAGCAGGGCGAGCCGCGGGTACATGAAGCACAGCCACTTGTCGTGGCGGTCGAGGTCCTCACGGCCGACCACGCGGCCGAGCCAGGAGCGCGTCGCCGGGCTGTTGACCGCGTCGTTGTAGACCCAGGTCTCGTTGCCGGTGTTGTAGGGGGGGTCGATGTAGATGCAGCGCACGCGCGCACGGTATTCCGGCACCAGCGCCGCGAGGGCCTCGAGGTTGTCACCTTCGATCAGGGTGTGCAGAGGCGGGCCGGGAATGGCGAGGGCGGAGTCCTCGCGGAGGTCGCGTATCGGCAGATGGCGGTGGTGGTCGACCACCGCGTCCTTGCCCAACCAGCTCAGCGTCGGCATGGCGCCATGCTCGCGCCGGGCGGGAGGCGGCAAGCGCGTTCACGGCGGGCGCGGCCGTCGTGAGCACGTGCCCCGGAAACGCGGACACCCACCGGAATGCCGGCGGGTGTCGCGACGCGTGGCCCGGGCCCACGCACTCCTGCTGCGCTGACTCAGCGGGCC
>JACDGQ010000461.1 GCA_013821615.1 Planctomycetota bacterium | reverse complement strand
GCCTTGGCGCGGGCGGCCACCACCGCGAGGGCGGCCGGATCGCGTGCGGAGATGGGGACGGCGACCAGCACCATGCAGGAATCATGCGCCTGCGGTCCCTGCCGCCAATGGCTTTGCCGTGTCGCAGCCGCTGGACCATCACCCTGCGTCGGGGCCCTGTGCGCCGCACCGCACAGCGACGAACTTGGCATTGGACTCCGCGGGGCTGGCGGGCATCGTTGCCCCCGCTCTACCGTTCGCCCACGACGAGGACGCCGATGAAGATCCACGAATTCCAAGGCAAACAGCTGTTCAAGGCCCATGGCGTACCGGTGCTGCGCGGCATCGCCTGTACCACCGTCGACCAGGTCGAACAGGCCGCCATCCAGCTCGGCAGCCCGGTCGTGGTGGTCAAGTCGCAGATCCACGCGGGCGGTCGCGGCAAGGGCACGGTCTTCGCCGACGAGGCCGGCACCCGCAAGGTCATGGACGGCGGCGTGAAGGTGGTCAAGGGCGCCGCCGCGGCCAGGGAAGCCGGCGCCAAGCTGCTCGGCAACTGGCTCAAGACCATCCAGACCGGCGACGGCACCAAGCAGGTCAAGACCATTTACGTCGAGGACGGCTGCCAGATCGCCAAGGAGCTCTACCTGTCCATCCTGCTCGACCGCGCCGCGGCCGCGCCGGTGCTGGTGGTGTCGCGCGAAGGCGGCATGGACATCGAGGAGGTCGCCCACCACTCGCCGGAGAAGATCCTCAAGCTGCACTTCGATCCGCACATGGGCCTGGGCGCCTACCAGGCGCGCCGCCTCGGCTTCGAGCTCGGCCTGACCCCGATCCAGGTCAACAACTTCGTCAAGACCGCGCAGGCCCTGGCGAAGTGCTTCATCGAGACCGACGCCGACATGCTCGAGGTCAACCCGCTGGTGGTCACCATCAACGACGAGATCGTCGCCCTCGACAGCAAGATGTCCTTCGACGACAACGCGCTGTTCCGCCACCCCGACATCGCCGCCTTCCTCGACCCCAATGAAGAGGACGCCGCCGAGCTCGAGGCCAAGAAGCACGACATGGCCTTCGTGAAGCTCGACGGCAACATCGGCTGCATGGTCAACGGCGCCGGCCTGGCCATGGCCACCATGGACGCGATCGCGCTGTATGGTTCCGACCAGGGCGCCTTCCCGGCGAACTTCCTCGATGTCGGCGGCGGCGCGACCGCCGAGAAGGTCACCACCGCCTTCAAGATCATCCTCAAGGACCCGTCGGTGGAGGCCATCCTGGTCAACATCTTCGGTGGCATCATGAAGTGCGACACCATCGCCTCCGGCGTGCTGACCGCGGTGCGCGAGGTCGGTCTCGACCGTCCGCTGGTGGTGCGCCTCGAAGGCACCAATGTCGCCGAAGGCAAGAAGATGATCGCCGAATCCGGGCTGACGGTGATCGCCGCCGACGACCTCAAGGACGGCTGCGTCAAGGCGGCCAAGGCCGCCAACGCCTACCGCATCGCCAAGGGCATCGGCCCGCGCCCGGCGCTGCCGACGCCCTCGGCGATCGCCTATATTCCGCGGAAGGTCCGGAAGTCCGCGGAGAAAGTCCGGAAGTCCGGAAGTCCGGAAGTCCGGAAGTCGGGCGGCAAGCCCATGGCCAAGACCAAGATCGTGGCCAAGAAGAAAGCTGCGCCTGCGGGCAAGAAGGCCAAGGCGGTCATGAAGAAGACCGGGAAGCCCACGAAGCCTGTCAAGAAGGCGGCGCCCAAGGCCAGCAAGAAGCCCGTCAAGTCCTCCAAGCGCCGCTGAACCACTAGACTTCCGGACTTCCGGACTTCCGGACTTCCGGACCCCCCGAGGGATCCTCCATGGCCGTGCTCGTCAACAAGAAGACCCGCCTCATCTGCCAGGGCATCACCGGCAAGGTCGGCACCTTCCACTCCAATGGCGCCATTTCCTATGGCACCAACTTCGCCGGCGGCGTCACCCCCGGCAAGGGCGGACAGACCTGGGTCGCCGAGAACGGCAAGTCCTTCCCGGTGTGGAACACCGTGGCCGAGGCGGTCGCGCAGGGTGGCGCCACCGCCTCGATGATCTTCGTGCCGCCGCCCGGCGCCGCCGATGCCATCCTCGAGGCGATCGACGCCGGCGTGCCGCTGATCGTCGCGATCACCGAGGGCATCCCGGCGCGCGACATGTACGCGGTGAAGAAGAAGCTCGCCGGTTCGCAGTCGCGCCTGGTCGGCCCGAACTGCCCCGGCGTGATCACGCCCGGCGAGTGCAAGATCGGCATCATGCCCGGCTACATCCACAAGCGCGGCACCACCGGCATCGTCAGCCGCTCCGGCACGCTGACCTACGAGGCCGTGCTGCAGTCGACCAACGCCGGGCTCGGCCAGTCGACCTGCATCGGCATCGGCGGCGACCCGATCAAGGGCACCGACTTCATCGACGCCCTGCAGCTCTTCCAGGACGACGATGAGACGCGCCAGATCATCATGATCGGCGAGATCGGCGGCGACAGCGAGGAGAAGGCCTGCGCCTTCATCCGCAGCCACGTCACCAAGCCGGTGGTCGGCTTCATCGCCGGCTCGCGCGCACCAAAAGGCAAGCGCATGGGCCACGCCGGCGCGATTGTCAGCGGCAACACCGGCACCGCCGAGGCCAAGTTCGCCGCCATGCGCGCCGCCGGCGTGTTCATCGCCGAGAGCCCCGCGACGCTGGGCGAGACGCTGCTGATCGCGGCTGGGAAGCGGTGAATTTACGGCTGACGGCTGGCGGCTGACGGCTGGCAGCTTGCGAAAACCGGCGCTTTGCGCCGGTTTTCGCGTTTGATCACGGATGAACGTGGTGCACTGCACCACCTGATGACGTCGGATTGCGCGCTGTCCGCTGTCGGCTGTCCGCTGTCCGCTGTCCGCTGCCAGCCGCCAGCCGTCAGCCGCCAGCCCTCCCCACTTTGCTTCCCCCCGCAACCCGATGTAGGCTCACCAGATGCCTACCGCCACCGAACTTCCTGCCGCGATTGGCGGTTACCGCATCCTGGCCAGACTCGGCGCTGGCGGCATGGCGACCGTCTATCGCGCGCTACAAGTCGGTTTGCAGCGGGAAGTTGCGCTCAAAGTCGTGGCCCAGCACCTGGCCGGGGACGCGGACTTCGGCGAACGTTTCCTGCGCGAGGCGCGCGCCGGGGCGCTGGTCAACCACGTGAATGTCGTGGCCTGTTACGACGCCGGCCGCGCTGATGGGCAGCTCTACATGGCCATGGAGCTGGTCAGCGGTGGCGACCTCGCCCAGCTGCTCGAGCGCAAGGGCGGCACCCTCGACGAGGCGCTGGCCCTCAACCTGATGCGCGACAGCGCGGCCGGACTGGAGGCGATCGAGGCGGCGGGACTGATCCACCGCGACCTCAAGCCGGCCAACATCTTCCTCACCGAGCGCGGTGTCGCCAAGCTCGCCGACCTCGGCCTGGTGCGCTTCACCGGCGATGACCGGGTCACCCAGCCGGGCATGGTCATGGGCACGCCCGCCTACATCTCGCCCGAGCAGGCGCGCGGCGTCGCCGACGTCGACATCCGCACGGACATCTATTCGCTCGGCGCCTCGCTCTAC
>JACDGQ010000460.1 GCA_013821615.1 Planctomycetota bacterium | reverse complement strand
CCTGCGCCTCGTGCGCGCGCTCGGTGATCAACGCGGTGGCCAAGCGCAGCGCGGGAGTCAGCTCCTCCGCGGGCGCGGCGAGCGCCGCGGCGGCCAGCACGATGGCGGTGAGAGCGGGCGCACGCCACGCGCGCAACAGGTGGAATGGCGGTTGAAACAGGTGCATGACGTGGGTCCGTGGGTCCGGGATGGTCGGCGGCGAGCCATCGACGCAATATGAAAGCGCAGTGGCGCGGTCGGCAACGCTCGCGCGCTCACCCAGGACGCTGGGATCTGCCAACCTTGCCGTGATTAGACATGGGTTATAACGGACCCTGCCACGCACCCACCCACAGGGAAAGGAATCCACCATGCGTTCCATCATCACCGCCATCCTGCTCACCGCCGCCCTCGGCACCCCGCTCGCCTGGGCCGAAGAGGCCGGCAAGGATGACGCCGCGAAAAGCGCCGCCAAAGGCGAGTCGATCGGCATCGAGCAGCTGCCGAAAGCCGTGACGGTCGGCTTCAGCCAGGACCATCGCCTCGACGAGCTCAAAAGTGCCCGGAAGGTCGCGCACGGCGACAAGACCCTGTATCGCCTCAGCTACGTCGAGGACGGCAAAAAGCACCAGATCACCTACAGCGAAGACGGGAAGCCGCTGCGTAAGCCGGGCAAAGAGGCCGACAAGGCCGACAAAGCCGGCGAAGCGAAATGAAGCGTGGCATCCTGCGCACGCGCCGGTGGCGGGCGCAGGATGCGGACTGGCGCGTCCCGAGCGGATCGCACGGGCATAGGCCACCTTCACGAAGCCCGGGCCTCCGCGCCCACGTCGTCGGGACGTGGCGCACGCTCGGCTGCGTGAGGCCTACTTCGCCGCCTTCTTGTTAGCCAGGGCCGCCGCCGCGAACTTGTCGGGATCGGCGTTCAGCTCCTTCTTGCAATCGGTGCAGCACAAGCCGATCGCGATGAAAGATCCGTCCTTCAGCTTGACCACTACCGGCTTGGTGTCGGCATCCACGGTATCGCCGCTCACCGGGCAGACCGAGTTGTGGGCGGCCTGCGGCTTCTCGGCAGTGCCTTCGGCGGCAAATGCGGCGGATCCGCACGCGGTGGCGACCAGGAGCAACAGGAGGGCGACGGTGCGCATGGGGTTTTCCTTGCCCGCACCGTAGGCGGCGCGCACGTTCCGGAATGGGAAAGCCGCGGCCGGGAGAGGCGAGCCCCAGCTCGCCTTGAAAGCACTCAGGCCGCAGTCCGACCGCTGCGCATCGGTCGCCCGACCCGGATCACGTCGCAACACGGACGTTGGGGGTTTTTCAGGCGAGCTGGGGCTCGCCTCTCCCGGGTTCCGCATTCCGGAAAACCCGGCGGCAGCGACTGATCAGCGCGCGTCCGCCTGGTGATTCGCCTTGGCCGCATCCGCATAGAGATCGGGACGCGCCTTGACCTTCTGCGCGGCAGCGGCGTCAGCCACGCCGATCAGGATCTTCCGCGACCGCTCACCCTTGCCGATGGTCACCACCACCGGCGGGATCGCGGGATCGATCGCCTTGCCCGTGACCGGGCAGATGGTGTTGATGGGCTTGCCGCTCTCGGCCGCCGAAGCGAGACCGATGCACAGCACCAAACCGGAGACCAGCAGCGCGGAAGAAAAACCACGCATGGGAATCACCTCAGCACGGGATTTCCCGTACTTCCAGCGTTTGAGCATGACCAGCGGCGACCGGCGTCAAGGAGCCGGCCTCGGAGGGCTGCTCAGGAACCCGCGAATGGGCCGTGCCAAACCCTGGGCCATACGCGGAACTGCCGATCAATAAACGAGTTCCTGCGAAATGCGCTGCAGGAAGATCTTACCGTCGCCGATGCGGCCGGTGCGGCAGGTCGAGCACACCAGGTTCACGAGTTCGTCCGCGCGCTCGTCGGGGATGATGCCAGAAACCACCACCTTGGGCAGGAAATCGATGCTGTATTCGGCACCTTTGTACTCGTCGAGATGACCCTTCTGCCGGCCGTAGCCACGGCATTCGGCGGCGATCAGTTCCTCGACCCAGCCGCTCGCGGCGAGGCGCTGGCAGAGCAGCTCGGCGCGTTGCGGACGCACCACCATGACCAGCTTGAACACGTCAGATGCCCGCGACGGACTCTTCCATCACCACCCCGATGGCGCGGTACTTGCGGTAACGACCCTCGAGCATGGCATCGACCGGCTGCAAGCGCAGCATGTCGAGGTTGCGGACGATGGCGTCGCGCAGGCTGTGGGCCATCGCGACCGGCTGGCGGTGCGCGCCACCGGCGGGCTCCTCGATGATCTCATCGACGATGCCGAAGCGCTTGAGGTGCTCGCCGGTGAGCGCGAGGCGCGACGCGGCGATGTCCTTCTTGGCGCCATCTTTCCACAGGATGGCGGCGCAACCCTCGGGCGAGATGACCGAGAAATAGCTGTTCTCGAGCATCAGCATGCGATCGCCCACGCCGATGCCGAGCGCACCGCCCGAGCCGCCCTCGCCGATCACCACCACGATCACCGGTGTGCGGAGCAGGGCCATGTCGCGGATGTTCTCGGCGATGGCGATCGACTGGCCGCGCTCCTCGGCGTCGACGCCGGGGAAGGCGCCGGGGGTGTTGATCAGGCAGATCACCGCCAGGCCGAACTTCTCGGCGATGCGCATCTTCTGCATCGCCTTGCGGTAGCCTTCCGGGTGCGGCATGCCGAAGTTGCAGCGCCGGCGTTCGTGGACGTCCTTGCCCTTCTGCTGGCCGATGATCATGCAGCGGTGGCCGCCGACCTCGCCCATGCCGCAGATGATCGCCTCGTCGTCGCCGAACATGCGGTCGCCGGCGAGCGGCACGAAGCCATCGACCATGTGGTCGATGTAGTCCGAGGACTGCGGACGCAGGGGATGGCGCGAGAGCTGCACACGCTGCCAGGGCGTCAGCCCGGCGAACACCCGGCGCGTCTCGCGCATCAGCTTCTCACGCAGCGAGGCGAGCTCGCCCGACATGTTCAGGCCGGTGCTCTCACCGAGTTGCTCGAGTTCGACGATCTTGGCCTCGAGGTCGATAAGGGGCTCAAGGAAATCGAAGGGATTGCTCACGGAGGCTCCGGCCGGTGGGTAAGCTGGGAGCATAGGGGCGCAGGCGGGAAGGGAAGGCCTCCAGCGGGCGGGGCCCACCGGGGCTGGCGGCTGGCGGCGGACGGCTGACGGCGGATGCCTCGTAGCGCGAAGCTCGCAGGTGAAGACCGGATCCGGATGGGAACTGCGCGCCCGAGACAGGGATCCGTCCCGATGACCGTGTGGCGATGTGCGACTTCGGGCCGTCAGCTGCCAGCTGCCAGCAGTCAGCCGCCAGCCCTCCCCATCGCCTTTGCCCACAGGCCGCTACCGTGCCCACGCATGGACCACCACCTCGAGGTCGAGCTCAAATGGGCGCTGACCCCCGACGGCCACGCCCGCCTCGCGAATGCCCTGCCGGCGCTGCTCGGAGCAGCTCGCCTGCTGGTCCAGGAAAACCGCTTCTTCGACAGCGCGGATTTGCGCCTGCGCCGAGCCCGGATGAACCTGCGCCTGCGCCGCGAGAACGACCAGCTGCAGCTGACCTGCAAGC
>JACDGQ010000459.1 GCA_013821615.1 Planctomycetota bacterium | reverse complement strand
GCACCGGACGGTGGCGTGGCTGGCGAAGAGCCGCCCGTGGATGGCGCAGGCGAGGGCGGCCCCGCGCCCGTGCCCATCGATTGGAAGGCCTTCCAGGCCAGCCCCGAGTGCCTGGCGCTGCCGGCGCCGCTGCGTCAGCTCGCCGGCCAGCTCGGACCGCTGCTCGAGCAGCTCGCCGCGCGCGCCATCCACGCCGCGCTCACCGACCTCAACGCCCAGGAGTTCGCCGGGCTGCTGCTGCAGGTATTGCCCCAGGCGCTGCCGCCACAGCACGTGCAGATGGCGCTCGGCCCGCAGGCCCTGCACGGGTACCAGGCGATCGCCAAGTATCTGATCCGCACCGGGCTGGCCACCAGCGGCGACGAGCTGCTGAGCGGCGTCAAGCTGGTGCGCAAGGAGCTGACCGCACAGCTCCGCCAGTCGGGCATGCTCGGCGGTCCCGACTATTCCGATCCCGACGAGAAGCCGGCCAAGGCCTGAGCCGCGGTGGAGCGACGAGACTGGCTGCGCCCAGTAGGCGTCGGACATGCGACGTTGGACGGCGCTCGAGGGGCATGAGCGTTCTGGGCAATGATCCGCGCGTTCCGGACATCGCCACCCGCAACCCGGGGTGAACGGGACGGGTGCAGCGGCGAATCATCTGCCATCCCGCCTGCACGCCAGCCGGCGCCGGGCAGTGACCTTGTGGAGACCTCGTGCACCAGCCGTTCCTCCAGCGCACCCTGCTGCGCGCCGCCGTCCTCATCCTGGTGGCCGCAGCTCTGCCCGCTGCGGACAGCGCGGGCGCGCCGCTGCGCATCTCCGCCGTCACCGGCCTGCAGTACAGCGTCAAGCGCTTCGCAGTCGCGCCGAACGCGCACGTCGACCTCGAATTCAGCAACGAGGACACCACCGACATGCCTCACAACCTGGTGATCACCAGGCCGGGCAAGCGCCTGGACGTGGTCAACGCCGCGCTGGCCCTGGGTGCCGACGCCGAGCGTCTCGGCTTCGTCCCGAAGATGCCCGAGGTGCTGTTCGCACTGACCGCGGTCAAGCCCCACCACACCGCGAAGCTCAGCTTCACCGCGCCGGCAGAGGCCGGGATCTACCCGTACGTGTGCACCTTCCCCGGTCACGGCTTCGTGATGTTCGGCGACATGTACGTGGGCGTGCCCATGCCGGCCGAGGCGCCGGTGGTCGAGGAGAAGGAGGCCAGCGAGCACGCCTTCCCCACGCCGCGACCCTTCCTCTACCGCATGTTCATGCCCGAGGCCGGCCCGGCGGCGCTGGCCATCGCCCTGCCGGGCGAGCTCAACTGCTGCTGGGACGCGGGCGCGTGCCGGTTGCGCTACGTGTGGACGGGCGGCTTCGTCGACAACCACGCCTATTGGAAGGGCAACGGTAACGGCAAGGCCAAGCTGCTGGGCACGCGCACCTTCACTGCGGACGACGGTGCGCCGCTGCGCTTCGCGGCAGGGGCGGTGCCCCAGGTGCGCTTCCGCGGCTACGCGCTGGTGCAGCGCTATCCGGAGTTCCACTATGAGCTCGATGGCGCCACCGTCGCCGAGACCCTGCGCGAGGCCGAGGGCGGCAAGGTGCTGACCCAGCACTACGTGGTGACCACGGACAAGCCGCTGCTGTACGTGGTGGCCAAGGACGCGGCTGCGCGCTTCTCATCCAGCGCGGGGGACTTCGCCGACGGCGTGTTGCACATCACGCCAGCGGCTGGCACGGCGGTCTTCACCATCACCCTGCGCGCCGGAGCGGAGACCAAACCATGAGCACCCGCGCCCTGCTCGCGCTCTGCGTGCTGTCCGGCGCGGCCGCCGCGCCGCTTCAGGCCGCGACCGCAGCCCACACCCCGGCCGCCCCCCGCTCGACCATCGCCGACCATTACGCGGTCGAGGACCTGGCGATGCCGCCCGGCCTCGACAGCCAGGTCGGCGCGCTGACCATGACCCCCTCCGGGAAGCTGGTGGCGTGCTTCCACCGCGGCGAGGTGCTGATCTACGACCCGGCCACCAAGCAGTGGCACCCCTTCGCCTTCGGCCTGCACGAGCCGCTCGGCGTGATCGCGATCAGCGACCGCGAGCTGCTGATCATGCAGCGACCCGAGCTGACGCGCGTCATCGACAGCGACGGCGACGGCGTGGCCGACCGCTACGAGACCGTCACCGACCAGTTCGGCATGTCCGGAAACTATCACGAGTTCGCCTTCGGGCCGGTGCAGGACAAGGACGGCAACTATTTCATCTCACTCAACGTGGCCTCCCAGGGCGCCGGCATCTTCAAGGAGGTGCGCGGCACCTACGGGCATCTGGGCGTCAGCCGTGACGACGCCGAGGACCACTGGGACCAGGCCAAGTCCAGGATCGGACGCATGTATTCGGCGGTGCCGTACCGCGGCTGGGTGCTGAAGATCGACGCCAGGAGCGGCGCGATCACGCCGTGGGCCTGCGGCTTCCGCTCGCCCGACGGGCTGGGCTTCGACGGGGCCGGGCACCTGCTGGTCACCGACAACCAGGGCGACTGGCTGGGCAGCAGCAAACTCTTCACGGTCGTGCAGGGCGGCTTCTACGGCCACCCCGCCAGCCTGGTGTGGCGGCCGGACTGGAAGCTCGGCGACCCGCTCGCCCTGCCCGTGGCCAAGCTCGATGAGCTGCGCACGCGCGAGACCGTGTTCTTCCCGCAGACCATCATGGCGTGCTCGCCGACCCAGCCGTTGCTCGACGCCAGCGCCGGAAAATTCGGCCCTTACGCCGGGCAGGTGTTCGTCGGCGAGATGAATACCGCGCGCCTGATGCGCGTGCTGACCGAGGAGGTCGGCGGCGGCTTCCAGGGCGCGTGCCTGCCGTTCTACGACCGCGGCGGCCTGTCGGCGGGCAACCACCGCATGGTCTTCGACCAGCAGGGCGGCCTGTACATCGGCCACACCGCGCTGAGCTGGGCCGGCGGCAAGGGCATCCAGCGCATGACCTGGAAGGGCACGGCGCCGTTCGACCTGCTGGGGATCTCGCTGACCAAAGACGGCTTCAGCCTGCAGTTCACCAAGCCGGGCGACCCGGCGACTTTGAAACCCGAGAACTTCTCATTCCGGCGCTATTACTACGAATACCACGAGGCCTACGGCTGCGACACGCTCGACGTCGCGCCGGTGGCGGTGACCGCGGCCGCGGTGTCCAAGGACGCGCGTGGCGTCGTGCTCACCCTCGCCGAGCTCAAGCCCGGCTACATCTACGAGCTGACCATGAAGGGCGTCACTGCCCAGGACGGCGAGGCGGTGGCCAACACCCTGGTGTGCTACACCATCAACCACCTGCGCGACGGCACACCCGCGCCGGCGCAGATCCCGGGAACCGGGGCGGCGAAGCCGGAACAGAAAAAGAAGAAGTAGCGTCGCATGACCGCGGCCCCGCCGGGAGAGGCGAGCCCCAGCTCGTTTTGGAAGCACTCAGGACGCAGCCCGACCCATGCGCATCGACCGTCCATCCCGGATCGTGCCGCAGCGGCGGCGATGCTGGTGGTCCAGGCGAGCTGGGGCTCGCCTCTCCCGGCAGTCACCACCGTGGGTCGGAGTCTCCTTTGCGCGCGAGAGACCCGGTCCCTCGGGACTCCTGGC
>JACDGQ010000458.1 GCA_013821615.1 Planctomycetota bacterium | reverse complement strand
GGCCGACACCGCCCTCGCCCAGGCGCGTGACCTGGATGATCGCAGCGCCCTCGCCGCCGCCGCGGCCGCCGTCGATGCGCTGCTGGCGGTGCGCACGAAGGCTTCGAACACCGCCGCCCTGCACGCCGCGGCCAGCCTGGCCATGGAGCTCGGCGAGCTGCTCGCAACCCGCCCGGAGGAGAAGGGCCGTGAGCGCGGCGATGCGCGCCAAGCTGAACTGATCGAAACCTGGCTGGCCGAACACCCGCAGCCGGCGCCGCTCGCCAAGGTCGCCCGGGCGCGCGCCGCGCGCTACCGCCAGCACGAGCTCGAGTCCGAGGAGATGTACGGCAACGGCCACACCCTGCGCACCCAGGGCGACTTCGCCGGCGCGCGCACGCGCCTCGAGGAGGTCGTCGCCCGTCCCGAGTGGAAGCGCACCGCCGCCCGCGAGCTGGCGGTACGCGAACTCGACGAACTCACCGTCGCGGTGTCGCGCCAGGAGGCGCTGGGCCTCGAACTCGACCGTGCGATGGACAAGGGCGACATCGCACGCTGCTACGCGCTGATCCGCGAACTGGGCATCAAATATCCGCCGCTGCTGGTGCAGAGCGAGCCGCCGGGCGCCGAGGTCTGGCAGGATGGCAGGCGCATCGGGATCGCGCCGCTCAAGCTGCCGATCCCCGGTGGCGAGCGCGCGGCCGCGAGCTTCGAGCTGCGCCGCGACGGCTACCTCACCCGCACCATCAGCGGCAGCGCCGCCGAGAACGGCTGGCGCCTGGTCGCGCGTCTCGAGCGCAGCGCCGTCCAGCGCCTCGAGCTGGCCCTGACGGTGACCTCGCGCCCGACCGTGCTCGACGGGCACGTCTGGGTCGCCAACCGCCAGCAGGCGGTGGCGGTGGCGCTGGGGACGGCCAAGCCCGAACGCGTGCTGTTCGAATCGGCCGCAGCGTCGGCCGGGACCCTCACCCAGCCGCTCTACACGGCGCCGGTGCTCGCCGACGACGGCGTGCTCTTCGCGACCCGCGACGGTCTCGCGCTACGCGTCACCGGCAGCGGCGGCACGCGCAGCGTGGAACGCCTGCCGCTCGGTGGCCGCAGCGACCTGCCGCTGGTCTCCTACCGCAGCCAGAACATCGTCGGCCGGCGCTTCCTGGTCATCGCCGGCCAGGACGGTGCGCTGCACGCCGTCGATGAGCACCATCCCGAGCTGGCCTGGAACGGCCCCGCCGGCGCACCTTTCGCCGCCGCCCCGAGCCTGGTCGCCGAGCATGTCCTGGCGGTGCGCCAGGACGGCCGCCTGGAGAGCGTGCAGGCCGACGATGGCCAGTCCGCGCCGGGCGCCAACCTCGATGCCACGGTGATCGCCGCGTGGGCGACGCCGACCGGCCTCTCCGGTTTCACCACCGGGCGCTCCTGGACCTGGGACGGCACCAGCCTGAGCGGCGCCGATCTCCCCCAGCCCGCCGTCGCCGGCGGCGCCGGCATGTTCATCACCGCCGACAACCACGCTTGGATCATGGGCGACGACGCCCAGCACCCGTGGCGCGACCTCGGCCGCTTCGAAGGCAGGCTCTCAGCGGAACCGCTCGTCTGGCATGGCCACGCCGTTCTGCCGCTCGGCCACAGTCTGGTGGTGCTCGGGGCCAAGCCATTCACCGTCACGGCCGCCGTCGACATCCTCGCGCCGGCGCTGCTCGGAGAGCAGTTGGTGGTGACGACCATGGATGGGGTGGTGTCGATCTACGCGCCGTGAGCGCGCGCCGGAATCCGTGGTTCTAACGCTCCCGTCGGTTCCGAGCGACGACCAGGGCCTGGCGCGATCGGATCAGGGGAGCGCAACGTGCGTCGTCGTAACATCCTCATCTGGGTCGCGCTGGCGACCGTCTGCGTCGGCGCCTACGTAGTGGCCTATGTGAGCTGGCGAAATGCGCATGGCCAGACTTTCGAGGACTATCAGAGCTATGAGCCGGGAATGCTGTCGGAGGAGCACGCAGGTGAATGGATCATGGGCGTCATGTCCTCGGAATCGCTCCTTGGCCGGTTTTACGCTCCGTTGATCTGGGTGGATGAGAAATGGTTCAAGCTCGTGGTGGTGGCTGAATGATCGGACGTGCGGATCCGTGAGTCCACGGACGGCGCGAAGACTGCTCCGACTCGGGGGAGTATCGGGCAGATGCTCCGAAGGTGCGCGATAAGCCCTTGATTGATGCACGAGCAGGACTACATGTCACGGCCAAGGCCGATGCCATCCACGCCTGTTCATCAAATTCCATATCAGGTGAGCGCCGAGCCGCTTCCGCGCCGCCTGGGATTTCACCGGAATGGCGCCGCAGCGCGCTCTGTTCCACCTCTTCGCTTGCCATCATTGCTGGCAGAAAGGCCTCTATGACCGTCATGGTCCACTGCCGCGGTTGCGGCAAGGATATCCACGAGACCGCCGTCACCTGCCCCGCATGTGGCGCTCCCCAGCACCAGGTGATGGCCGGGACTTCGCTCGACAAGAAGATCCTGCCGGCATTCCTGCTGTCGTTCCTCATCGGCGTCTTCGGCATCCACCGCTTCTACGTCGGCAAGACCGGGACCGGTCTGATCATGCTGCTCATCTCCTTGACGTTTTTCGGCCTGATCATCACCAGCATCTGGAACCTCATCGATTGGATCATGATCCTCAGCGGGAACTTCAAGGATGCGGACGGCAAGTACCTGAAGGAATGGACCTGATGCGGCAGCACCTGCGCGCACCGGCGCGCGGTGCCCTGCCTTTTGGCTGACCCATTGGTCGGGCTCATTCCCCCGGCAGCTGCAGCAACCACCGCCCTTCAGGGAGATCCGCAATGAGATACGTCGTGGGCTGCCTCGCTGCGGTCGGTCTCCTCGTCATCCTGGCGGTGGCGGGCTGCATGGGATTGATCGGCTTCGGCCTGTTCCACGCTGCGCACAAACCCGCCTACGCCGAAAAGCAGGCCATCGAAAAAGACTACCAGGAGGACCTGGCGAAGATCACGACCGCGTTGTCCAGCGGTACGCACGACGTCACCAAGGCGGGTCTGTCCACCGACATCCTGGCCATCTATGACGGGGACGACGATCTGCTCGGCGCCTCCAAGGGAGCCACGAAGAACTACGCGATCTTCAATGGCTCAGGCACCGGCACCCTCGAGCGGAGCGGCACCTCGATCCCGGCGATCATCTACGAAAGCACCATCCAGGATAAGGTCTACAAGGTGTTCATCGCTGATCGGCACACGGATAAGTGACGCCGTGAGGCGGCGGGTGCCGCATGCTTCGCCATACGACGATTGCCGGTCCAAGGTCCGTCCGGTATGCTCAGTGTGTGGAACCCGCAATTGCCGAACGCACCCGGGCCTTCGGCCTCGACCTCTTCCGGGCCGCCCGCGCGGCGCAGCCCTGGCCGTTGAGCCGGGCGTGGCTGGATGACCATGCACTGGCGCTCACTATGGACGACGCGGCGCTCAAGGCGCAGCTCTTCCGCTTCGTCGACGCGCTGCCCGGGCTGCGCAGCGCGGGCGAGGTCGCGCGCCACCTGCGCGAGTACCTGTTGCCGGTCGCCGGCCGTCTGCCCGGTTGGGCGGCGCGGCTGCTGACGGCGCTTCCGGGCGA